>NZ_BSRG01000011.1 GCF_040363165.1 Thermus sp. LT1-2-5
TTTGCTCGGAGAAGGACACGCTTCTCTTCGCCTTCTTGTAGGCCTCTCTCCTCTCCTGCAAGGCGGCGTTGTAGAGGTGGCGGCAGAGGTCTAGGGTGCGCTCCAGGTCCTTGGCCTGGGGCTGGGTGGGGTAGAGGCGGTACTTGAAGGCTTTGCGCGTCCCCGTCCTCCACGTAGGATAGCGCGCTTTTCGCTTATCCCGCTACACGCTCCTTCGGAGCGCGTGGGGGTCCCCCCGGTTTGAAAACCGGGGCGTTATGGCCCCCACACCCCCTTTTCTGTAAGGGTGGCCCACGCGGGTCCTGACCTCCTCCCGCACCCAACGCCCGTAGTAGCGCACGTCCCAAGCAAGGCCCTGGGCCCCGAAGAAGCTGTCGCCTTGGGTGGCCTTGGCCCGGTATTCCGGGTTCACCGGGGGGTGGCCGAAGAAGCGGGGCGGGATTTCCACCAGGGCCTTGTTGATGAGGACCGCCACAGGGTTCAGGTCCCCGGCGTGTGCGGAAAGGCCCAGGCGCTGGGCCTCGAGGGGTATGGTGCCGCCCCCGGCGAAGGGGTCCAGCACCGGGGGAGCCAAGGCTAGGAGGGCTTCGATCTGCTTGCGGTCGGTGGGGGAGGCGGGTGGGGTTTTGCCCAGGGAGCGGGCGAGGCTTTTGGCGATCTCGTACTGCGCCTCGGCGATGACGCCCGTTTTGGGTCTAGGGCCGCCTTGGGATCTTTCACGTGGTCCCAGTTCACCAGGCGTTCCAAAAGCGCAAACAGGCGCTCCCGCTCCTTCTCCGCCTCTTGGGGCGGTAAGTACTCCCCGAGGTCGTCCACCAGGCTGGCGAAGAGGACGGCGCGGGCGGCGGCCAAGGGGCGCCTTCCAGCTCCTCGCTGGGGAACTCTTCTTGTTCCTCTATGTCCTCTTCCACCTCCAGTTGGGCCAGGTCCTCGGGGTAGAGCAGGGTTTCGCCGAGCCTGCCCTGAGCGTTGCGGTAGGTGATCTTGAGGGCGCTCTCGAGGGGCTGTACGTGCTCCACGTACACGCTTTGCCCGGGGAGGAGGCCTTTCAGACGAAGCCCCGGACGCAGGGCATGGGGTTGAGGGTCGTGGCCCACGGGGCCCGTTTAATGGCCCCGGGAGCCCTGCACCCGGACGCCGGGCCTAGGCCCTGCGCTACCCCCCCGTCATGGTCCGGGGGAGCCAGGTGGCCAGTTCCGGGAAGGCCACCAGAAGGGCCACCATGAGGAGCAGGACCCCCATGAAGGGCAGGGCGTAGCGGGCGATGTGGAAGAGGTCCTCCCCGGTGAGGGACTGGAGGACGAAGAGGTTGAAGCCCACCGGGGGGGTGATCTGGGCCAGCTCCACCATGAGCACCAGGTAGACGCCGAACCACAAGGGGTCCACCCCGATAGCCTTCACCACGGGCAGGATCACGCTGATGGTCAGGACCACGATGGAGATGCCGTCCAGAAACCAGCCCAAGACGATGTACACCAGGCTCAGGAAGAAGATGAGGGCCAAGGGGGTGATCCCCGCCTCCACCGCCCAGGCGGCCAGGGCCCGGGGGATGCCGGTGAAGCCCATGGCCAGGGTGAGCACCCCGGCCCCCGCCAGGATGAGGCCGATCATGCTGGTGGTGCGCACCGCCCCGAGGAGGCTTTCCCAGAAGAGGGTAGGGGAGAGCTCCCGGTTGAGGGCCGCCAGGAGAAAGGCCCCCGCTACCCCGATGGCCGCCGCCTCCGTGGGGGTGGCCACCCCTAGGTAGATGGAACCCAGCACCAGGAGGATGAGGAAGAGGACGGGGAAGACCTGGAGGAAATCCCTCAGGGCCTCCCCCAAGGGCTTGGCCGCCTCCTTCGGGATCTCGTTCCGCCTGAGGAAGGCCAGGAGGGAGAGGAGGAGCATGAAGAGGAGGGTCAGGACCACCCCGGGCACCACCCCGGCCATGAAGAGCCGGGCCACGGACACCTCGGCCATCACCCCGTAGACGATCATGACGATGCTGGGCGGGATGAGGAAGCCCAAGGTCCCCGCCCCCGCCAGGGAGCCCAGGGCCAGGGCCTTGGGGTAGCCCCGCCGCAGGAGTTCCGGCAGGGTGAAGCGGCCCACGGTGGCGGTGGTGGCGGCGGAGGAGCCGATCACCGCGGCGAAGAGGGCGCTCGCCACCACGTTCACGTGGAGAAGCCCCCCAGGAAGCCGGGAAAGGAGCGGGGCGAGCCCCTGGAACAGCCCCTGGGCCAGCCGGGAGCGGTAAAGGACCTCCCCGAGCCAGACGAAAAGGGGCAAGGCGGCCAGGCTCCAGCCGGAGGTGGCGGTCCAGAGGGCGGTGGCCAGGTTGGGCCCCAGGGGGGCGGTGGTGTAGAGGGCCAAGGCCAAAAGGCCCACCAGGAGGAGGGCGAGCCCCACGTACACCCCCAGGCCCAAAAGGGCGAAGAGGGCGAGGATGAGGACCAGGCTGGCCTCGAGGAGGCTCACCGCGCCCCCCTTAACGTACTTAGGAAGGCCTCCAGAAGGGCCAGGCTGAAAACGCTAAGCCCCAGGGCAAGGAAGCTTTGGGGAAGCCAAAGGGGAAGGGGAAGAAGCCCCGGGGCCAGGTCCCCGTAGCGGTAGCTTTCCACCACCCGGGCCCAGGCGTGGTAGGTGGCGTAGAGGCTCCCGCCCAGGCCGAGGAGGAGGGCAAGCCCCTCTAGGGCCCGCTGCGGCCCAGGGGGAAGCCGCCTCAGGAGAAGCCCTACCCGGATGTGCCCCCCGGCCCGCAGGGTGGGGGCGAGGCCCAGGAAGATGAGCCCCGCCGTGGCGAAGCCCGCCAGCTCCAGGGCCGAGGGGACCACGAAGCCCAGGAGGCGCCCCACCACCTGGGCCAGGATGACCAGGAGGATGAAAAGGGCCATGAGGGCCGCCAGGAGCTCGGCCAGCCGATAGAGGACCCTCATCGCCCCAGGTACTGGCGGTAGATCTTCACCCCGGTGGCCCCCGCCTGGCGTTGCCAATCCAGGATCATGGTCTGGCCCACCTTCTTGAGGTCGCTGAGGAGCTGGGGCGAGGGCTTCACCACCTGCATCCCCCGGCTCGCCAGGGTCTGGAGGGCCTTTTCCTCCTGCTCTTGGCTCAGCCGCCAGCCCCGCTCCTCCGCCCGCTTGGCCGCCTGCAAGAGGGCCTCCCGGTCCTGCGGGGAGAGGCTCTCAAAGGCCCGGCGCCCGATCACCACCATGTTCTTCGGGACCCAGGCCTTGACGTCGTAGAAGTAGCGGGCGAAGTCCCAGGCCTGGCTGTCCACCCCGGTGACGGGGGAGGTGATCATGGCCTCCACGATCCCGGTGGCGAAGGCCTGGGGGATGTCCGCCGCCTCCACCTGCACCGGGGTCATGCCCAAGAGCTCCGCCAGCCGGGCCGTGGCGGGGTTGTAGGCGCGGAAGCGCATCCCCTTGAGGTCCTGGGCCGAGTTCACCGGGCGCTTGGTGTAAAGCCCCTGGGGCGGCCAGGGCACGGCGTAGAGGAAGACCACCCCCCGCTGGGCCAGCCACTTTTCCACCTCGGGGCGCTGGGCCTGGTAGAGCCGCCGGGCCTCCTCGTAGCTGGTGGCCACGAAGGGGATGGAGTCCAGGTTGAAGAGGGGGTTCTCGTTGGCCAGGAGGGACATGAGAACCTCCCCCAGCTGGATCTGGCCGTTGCGCACCGCCGGGAGGATGTGCGGGTGGGGGAAGAGGGACCCCCCGGGGTGGACGGTGATCCTCATCCGCCCTCCCGTGGCCTCCTCCACCTCCTTGGCGAACTGGAGGATGTTCTGGGTGTGGAAGTTGGCCGGGGGGTAGGGGGTGGCCATGTTCCAGGTCTGGGCCTGCGCTGCAAGGAGGAACCCGATCAGGGCAACCAAGGCGTTCCGCATAAACGCTCACCTTCCCCGCACACGTTTACCGTTTGGGGGCCTGGTCCACAAAGGCGTTGGTGTAGGTGCGCTTCAGGTCGATCCGCGCCCGGGCCACGTTGGGGTCGAAGGCGGAAAGGACCGTGAGGGGCCTAAGAGGGGCGGTGTCGCTGAAGCGGCCCGTGGGGGAGAAGCTCTCCAGGGAGTTCTTCAACACCTTGAGGTACAGGGCCTTGTCCCCAAGGAAGTACTCCTCGGGCAAGACGGCGGCGATCTCCTCGGGGGATTTGCCCTGCATCCAGCGGAGGCCCCGCACCATGGCGTTCACCAGCCGTTGGGCCGTGTCGGGGTTCCGCTCCAGCCAGGCCCGGGTGGTGTAGAGGACGGCGGCGGGGTACTCCCCGCCCAGGACCTCCCGAGTCCCCTTGGTGGTGCGGGTGTCCGCCAGGACCTTGAGGAGGCCCCGCTCCTGGAGGAGGGTGATGGCGGGCTCCACGTTGGAGAGGGCCTCCACCTGCTTGTTCTGCAGCGCCGCCACCGCTTGCGCCCCCACGGAAACCCCCACCACCGCCACGTCCGTGGGCTTAAGGCCGTTTTTCACCAGGAGGTAGTTCAGGAAGAAGTGGGTGGAGGACCCGGGGGCGGTGACGCCCACCCTCCGCCCCTTGAGGTCGGCCACCGTCTTGATCTGGTCGGCCAGGTCGGCGCGCACCCCGAGGACGATGGCGGGGTAGCGCCCCACCTCCACGAAGGCCACGATGTCCCGGCCCTGGGCCTGCATCTGGATGGTGTGGTCGTAGTAGCCCATGACCACCTCCACGCTTCCCCCGATGAGGGCCTGGAGGGCGCGGGACCCCGCCTGGAGGTCCTGGATCACCACGTCCAGCCCCTCCTCCTTGAAGTAGCCCAACCGCTCCACCACGGTGAGGGGGAGGTAGACCACGGCGGTCTTCCCCCCCACGCCCAGGATCACCCGCTTCTGGGCGAAGCCGAAGGCCAAGAGTGCCACGAGCACCCAAACCCAAAACCGCTTCATGTCCGTCCTCCTTCCTTTGGCCGCCACACCAGGAGCCTTCGCTCCAGGGCGCCCACCAGGGCGTCCAGCACCAGGACGAAGGCCATGAGGACCACCATCCCGGCGAAGACCCCCGTGGTGTCAAAGACCCCTTCCGCCTGGGCGATGAGGTAGCCGAGCCCGGCGGCGCTCCCCAGGTACTCCCCCACCACCGCCCCGATGACGGCGAAGCCGATGGAGGTCCTTAAGGAGCTGAAGATCCAGCTGGCCGCCGCCGGCAGGTAGACGTGGGCCAGGAGGTGGCGGCGGCTTGCCCCGAGGAGGCGGGCGTTTTGCAGGACCAGGGGGCTCACCTCCTTCACCCCCTGGTAGGTGTTGAAGAAGGCCACGAAGAAGACCAGGGTCACCCCCAGGGCCACCTTGGAGAGGAGGCCCAGGCCGAACCAGAGGGTGAAGATAGGGGCGAGGACCACCCGGGGGATGGCGTTCAGGGCCTTCACGTAAGGGTCCAGCACCGCCGCCACGCCGGGGGCCAGGGCGAGCCACAGCCCGAAGACCACCCCGAGGAGGGTACCGAGGGCGAAGGCCAGGAGCATCTCCACGGTGGTGACGTAGAGGTGGGGGTAGACCTCGCCCGTGGCGAACCAGCGCCAGATGCGCTTGGCGATCTCGGAGGGGAGGGAGAAGAAGAAGGGGTCGAGGCGGCCGGTCCTCGAGGCCCACTCCCAAAGGAGCAGGAGGCCTATAAGGAGCCCCGCCTGCCAAAGCCTGACCCTAAGCCCCCGCATGGGCCCGCATCACCTCCCCCCTGAGGAGCTCCCAGATCTCCCGGTGAAGCCGCAAAAACTCTGGGGTGAGCCGGATCTCCGCCACGTCCCGGGGCCGGGGTAAGGGGATGGGAAACTCCCCGATGGGCCGGGAGCGGGGCCCGGCGGCCAGGACCACCACCCGGTCGGAGAGGGCGATGGCCTCCTCCAGGTCGTGGGTGACGAAGAGCACCGTCTTGCGGTCCTCCTGCCAAAGCCGGAGGAGCTCGTTCTCCATCAGTTGCCGGGTCTGCACGTCCAAGGCCGAGAAGGGCTCGTCCATAAGGAGGAGCCGAGGGCCGGCGATGAGGACCTGGGCTAACCCCACCCGCTTGCGCATCCCCCCGGAGAGCTGGTGGGGGAAGTGGTGGGGGAAGCGCCCAAGCCCCACCTTCTCCAGCCAGGCCCTGGCCCGCCGTCGGGCCTCGGGCCAGGGGAGGCCGCGGAAGACCAGGGGAAGGGCCACGTTGTCCAAGGCGGTCTTCCAGGGGAGGATGGCGTCTTGCTGGAAGAGGTAGCCCGCCATGGGGTTGAGGCCCTTGAGGGGCTTCCCCTCCAGGAGGACCTCCCCCTGGCTTGGGGAAAGGAGGCCCGCCGCCACGTTCAAGAGGGTGCTCTTGCCGCACCCCGTGGGCCCCACCAGGCTCACGAACTCCCCGGGGGCGAGGCGGAGGGTAACCCCTTCCACCGCCACGTAGTCCCCGAAGGCCACGGCGACCTGGCGGAACTCCAGCAGGCTCATGGGTAGTACTCGGGGTTGGGCCGGATGCCCAGGGCGTTCAGGAGGCGGTTGGTGAAGTTGAACATGGCGGCCACCTCGGCCGCCTCGAGGATGGCCTCGTCCGAAAGCCCCGCCTCCCGAAGGGGCCTTAGGTCCTCCTCCGTCATGGCGGGGTGCTGGTGGGTAAGCTTCAGGGCAAAGTCCACCAGGGCCCGCATCCTCGGGGGAAGCTCCGCCCGGCGGGGGTTAGCGGCCAGGACCTCGGGAAGCCGCCAGTCCCCGGTGAGCTCCTTGAGGTAGCGCTTGTGGCTCGCCACGCAGTACTCGCAACGGTTCTCCCCGCTCACGGCGATGGCCATGGCCTCCCGCTCCTCCCGGGTCAGGAGGCCCTCCTCCCGCATGAGGGCGTGGTAGTAGCGGAACCAAAGGAGGAAGCGGGGGCTTAAGGCGAAGGCCCGGGCCACGTTGGGGACGAAACCCGTCCGCTCCCGGAACTCCCGGAAAAGGGCCCGCACCTCCTCGGGAAGCTCCCCCTCCTCGGGCACCCGGAGCCAGGAGATCACCATACCGCCACCGCCCGCACCGGGCCGCCGGAGGCCCTTTGGTGCTTGGGCCCGCCCACGAAGAGGAGGGCCCCAGCGGGGGGCACCTGGGCCAGGTTCGCCAGGTTCTCCAGCCCGTACTTCCCCGCCCCCAGGAGGATCACGTGGGCCTTGAAGTCCTTGGAGGGACCGTGGTCCAGGGAGAGGGTGTCCACCCCCACCCCCACGATCTCCCGCTCCCGCACCAGGAACTCCGCCGCCTCGGGGGAGAAGCCGGGGAAGTGGAGGGTGCCGGAGGCGTCCTGGTTTAGGAAGGCCTTGGGGTCGCGCCAGCGGGCCTCCCAGCCCGAGTGCATGGCCACGAAGGCCCCTTTGGGGAGGCGGCCGTGCTGGCGCTCGTAGGCCAGGAGGTCGTCCACGGTCACCTGGGTGTCGGGGTCTCTGGCCGCCCTTTCGTGGAGGTGGATCACCGCCAGGGGGGCGATGAGGCTAGCCACGGGGAGCTTCTCGGCGGTGAGGCCCCCTTCGGCGAAGTGGGCGGGGGCATCCATATGGGTGCCGGAGTGCTCCCAGAGGTCCAGGCGGTTCCCGTAGTAGCCGTTTTGCCGCACGGTGACCAGGGTGGTGATGCGCATGGGCTCGGCCCCGGGGAAGAGGGGGATCTCCGGGGAGAGCTCGTGGGTGAGGTCCACCGCCCGGCTGAAGGCCTTGCCCTGGACCTCCGCTTGCGCCAAGGCCTTACCCGCCAAAAGCCCCAGGCCCGCCCCCAGGAAAGCCCTGCGGGAAAGGGTGCGGGCCACCTCCTCCATCACCAAAGGCGCGCACACGCTTGCCTCCTTTCTTGCCGTATAAACTTACCACGGGGCCCAAAAGGTAGGCAAGGGCTAGCGGGCCCCGCCGTTCTTCGCCTCGTCCAGGCCAGCCCTGGCGCTCTCTAGGACGCCCTTTTGCCCATGCACACCCTGACCCTAGGCAAACTCCCGATGTGTGGGGTGGGCGCTCATCCAACCGGGACCTCGCTCTCAGGGAAAGGCGTTATGGTGAAGGCAATGGAGGGGTGGGGATTATCCCATACGGTCTTTGGGCGGTGGGCACGCAGGGTCCCTTGGCTGGGTTTGCTGCTTTTCGCCTTTGCGGCTTGCCAGGTTGCGGGTAGCCTTACCAAGCCTCCGGCAAACCCACCTCCTGCGCCCCTTCCTGTTCCGAGCGCGCGCACTTGGATCTACCAGCTCACGGGTTATCCTTCTACGGGACTGGCCGCCTTGGGAGCCGCGGCCGCTGACCTTTACGTGATTGACCTGACCAAGGATGGGGCAACGCCGTGGTCGGGCCCGGAGCTCGCCGCCCTTAAGGGAAAACCCGCCTTGGCCTACATGGAGATTGGGGGGATGGAAAACTATCGGCCGGAGTATCCGCTGGTCCAAAAAGAGGCGCCCGATCTCCTCCTAAATGCGGTGCCGGGCTGGAGCGGGGAGTGGTACGTCAAGTACTGGGACGAGCGCTGGTGGAACCTGGCGGTGCGGCCGAGGCTGGACAAGGCCCTGGCGGCGGGGTTTAAAGGGGTTTACCTGGACCTGGTGGACGCCTATGAGGGGATCAGCTTGCGCTTGGTCCCGGGAGAAACCCGCGATAGCCTGGCCGCAAAGATGGTGGCCCTCCTGGGGCGGATCAGCCAGTATGCTAAGGCCAAGCGGCCGGACTTCTGGGTCTTCCCTCAAAACGCCCCCGAGCTCAGAATGCGCCAGGGGTATCTCTCGGCAATAGATGGTATTGGCCTCGAGGAACTCTTCTTCTACGCCACCGACAAACCCTGCGCGGACTCGGGTTGCCAGGAGCGCCTCACCCACGCCCGGGCCATCCGGGATTCGGGCAAGCTGGTCCTCACGGTGGACTACGCCACCCGGCCGGAAAACGTGCGGGCGGCGTGCGAGAAGTCCCGGGCGGAGGGGTTTGTGCCCTACGTGACCGTGGTGGCCCTGGACCGGATTAGCCCCTTGTGTCCGTGAGGGTCAGGAGGTCCCGCTCCTTGGCAAGAACCGGGGTCAGTCCGTAAGCCAAAGCGCGCCTCTCCGCAAAACGGGCAAGCCTTGGGTCCAGGGCGTAGTCCAGGCTGAACCGCTCCCAGGGGTATTGGGCAAGCGCTTGGGCCCAGCGGGCGTTGGCGCGGAGGACGGTCCGGGGAAGAGGTTTCCCGCCCCCTTCCCAGGTGGTGGAGAAGGCCTCGAAGACGATTCCGTCCACCAGGTCCGCCAGGTGGGGTAAAAGGGCGAAGCCGCGGTTGGCGAGAAGATAGCAAGGTCCCACCGCCTTGCGGAGTTCCAAGAGGAGGCGCAGGGTGCCTTCCCGGCTCGTGGCCGCTCCCTGGTCCAGGGTGTCCAGGAAGAGGCCGCGGAAGCCTCGAGCCAGGTAGAGCAAGGCGCTTTCCACCACCCTGGCCACCCAGCCCGGATGGTTGGGGTCCACGATCCTCGTGTTCCAAAGGGGGTTCACGCCCCGCTGCCACGGGGCCTCGGGGCCTGGGTCTTCCCCGAGGCTGAGGTAGGCCAGGGGCTCGGTGGGGGCCAGGGCGTCAAGCTCCTCGGGGGTGTAGGCCCAAGGTTGCAGGACCACGCGGCGGAAGGCCCGAAGCTCGGCAAGCCTTCCCTGGCCGTAGTAAAAGGCGAGGGGCTTAAAGGAGGTAGACGCCATAGCGCTCCGGGTGGCGCAAGTACTCCAGGAAGTAGAGGAGGAGGGAAAGGCCCACGGCCCCCAGGATCAAGGGGTCTCCCGTGAGGTGGAGGAGGAGGGCGCTTGCGAGCAGGGCGAGGGCGCTAGCCCGGATGCCCCCAAGGGCGTTGAGGCCTAAGGCCACGGCACTGGTAAAGCCCAAGAAGCCAAAGCCGAGGAGGGCCTTTCCGTAGGCGTCCGACCAGGGAAGCGCGAGGAGAAGGAGCATGGCGGGAACCGAGGCGGTAAAGGCGTAAGTCCAGAAGGCGCGTTGGATGCTGAGAAGGAGGGCTTCCGGGCTCGCCTTTTGCCAAAGGGTTTCGCCCAAGGCTTGTACGAAGGCGGCGAGGCGCATCTCTATGAGCAAAGCGGCGAGAAGGTAGGCGGCGAGGCCCAAAAGCGCTCCTTGCCCTGCCCCTTCCACGAGGCGCCAGAGCACAAGGCCTTGCCCCAAGCCGTATGCGGCGTAGATCCATTCGGTTTGGAAGGCGGAGTGCACGAACAAAAGGCCGTGCGGTTTTGGCATCCCCACGTCCCACAGGAGGAAGGCTAGGGGGAGAAGCCCCACCCAAAGGGGGGAAGCCCCCACCAGCCGGAGGGCGATCGCCCCCGAGAGAAAGGCGGCGGCTACCCCTGTGGCCTTGCCCTCGAGGCCCTTAAGCGTCAGGACCCCCACCGCCACCCAGGCCACGCCCACGCTCCAGGAGGCGGCCGGGCCTAAATCCCAAGGGGCGGTAAGGGAAGCGCCCACGACCCCCAGCCAGGCAAAGGCGGTGTGGACGCTTGGGACCTCCCCCGGGGCGAGCTCCACCGCTGCCTTGAGGGCGCCCCGGGCGGCCAACTGACTCCAGGCCAGGAGGAAGAGGGCAGGAAGCCACCCCACCTCCCCGGCGCCTTGAAAGGCCACCAGGGTACCCAGGAGGGTGAGGGCCACCGCCAGGTGCCGTAGCCCCAGGCCCCCTCGAGGCCTAGGGGCCTTTGCCCGGGGGCGAAAATCGCGCTGGGCCAGGGCGAAGAGGGCTTGGGCCAGGGCGAAGGTACTGGGAAGGTCAAAGAGCCGTTCCACGCGGTAGCGGTTGTAACCCAGCACCTCCAGGTGGGCGGCGAGCTCGTAAGGGTCGCTCACCTGGGCGAGAAGGTCTTGCAAGGAACGGGCCAGGTCCTGTAGCCCTTGGGGGGCAGGAGGCGGGAAGGTGGGGGGGCGGTACTCCCCTCGAGCGCTCACTCGGGCACCTCCACCGCTCCGCGCAAGGCTAGGCCCTCGTAAATGGCGGAGAACTCTTGCAGCATTCGCTCCAGGGTATACAGGGCGAGCACCTTTTCCCGCGCCTTTTGGCCCAGCTCCAGGCACCGTTCGGGGTCTTGTAGAAACCCTAAGAGGCCTTCCGCCAACGCTTCCGGATCCATGGCGGGCACCACCTTGCCCACGTCCTCCAGGACTTCCCCCACGCTCCCCACCCGGGTGCCCACCAGGGTGCGGCCCACGGCCATGTTTTCGATCACCGTGTAGGGGAAGCCTTCGGAGATGCTGGAAAGCACCCCCACCCACCCCTGGTGGTAGGCCTGGTACACAGGGCTTGCCGGCCCCATGAAGCGCACGTTGGCCGCAAGGCCTAGTTCTTCCACCCGGGCCCTGACGCTGACGGCGTAGCCCTCGTTGCCTCGAGGCACGGGGCCGAAGAGGAGGAGCCTGGCTTCCGGAAGCGCCTCCCGCACCCTCTTGAAGGCCTCCACTAGGGTGAGGAGGTCCTTCAAGGGGTCAATCCGCCCCACCCATACGGCGGTGGGGGGGCCTTCCAGGCGAGGGGGCGCCTCGGGAAACTGGGTGGGGTCTATGCCGTTGGCCACCACCCGGATGCGCTTGGGATCGGCCCCCAGCTCCACCTCCCAACGCAGGTTGAAGCGGCTCACCGTGGTGATGAAGTCGGCTTTTTGATAGGCCAGGCGGCTCGTGAGGTGGTAGAAGCGGGCCTGGACCAGGCGCTCCGCCGGGGAGGGGTTGGTTTCCGAGAAGGCCAGGTACCGCTCCCGCAAGAAAACCCCGTGCTCCGTGAGGAGGAAGGGCACGCCCAGGTGCCGGGACACGAGCCAGGCGGGGATCACGGCCAGGCCCCCGCTGGTGGCGTGCACTAGGTCCACCTCGGGAATGGGGTCTAAGGCCAGGAGGGGAAGCAGAGTGGAGCGAAGCCAGTGCAAGACGGCAAGCCCCTCCCCTAAGGTGGGGGGGCGGCCGAGGAGGAGGGCAAGGCGTTGGCTGAGGAGCCCTTGGACCTTGGGATGGAGGAAGAGATCGTGAAGGTGGCGCTTGCGAAGGAGGAAAAGCTCCCAAAGCCCTTCTTGGAAGCTGGAAAGGTCGAGCTCCAGAAAGGAGAAGAGCCTTTCTAAGGCGGGAAGAAGGGCGTGCAAGGGAGCGGGGGAAAAGGGGAAGGGCCGGGGCGGGCGGAAGAGGTGAAGGGTTCGCAAGGCGGTTCCGGGGGGAAGGGGCAGGACGGGCTTAGTTTGTTGGGGGCCCCAAAGGGCGAGCACCGTGAACGCGCCCTCTAGACCGAAAAGGAGCTGCTCGCACCAACGGCTTACGCCCCCCACGGCGTAGGGGTAGGTGCCCTCGGTAATGAAGAGAACCCTAAGGCGCTTGGAAGGCATAGGTACCCGTTCCGACAAAGCAGCGGTTCAGGCCGGCGTAGGTTTCGCAGGCGGGGCCTTGGACGCCGGTCACCCAGACGGGCTTGCCCTGGAGGGTGAGGGTGCGGGCGGCGGGATCGATCACCGCTTTCACGCTTCCTGTTCGCACCGCCTCAAAGTGGCGGTAGCGCTTGAGGGCGTGCTCACCGTACTCCCCCCAGGTGGGGGAGAGAAGGGGAAGGGTGGAGTAGGTGGCGTACTTCGCCACGAGGGTTTCCACCCAGTCGAAGATCAGGTTCTTTCCCGGGGCGTACTCGCGGAGGTTCGCCTGGTGGAAGTAGTGGCTTCCCCCGTCGGTGAAGAGGTGCAGGAGGGCAAGGTTTGTTTCCTGCTGCAGGTATTCCCCGTAGGTCAGGTCGCGGGGCCAGTAGGCCTCCGTGCCGCCGGGGCCATACACGCTGTTGTAGGCGTTCAGGGCTTCCTGCGCCGTGGTCACGTTGTAGAAGACGTTGGTGGGCCAGTCCGCCACCAGGTAAAGCCCGGGGGCGAGGGGGTGAGGGTAGGCGCAGGTGCGGCAGGGGGGCTTTTGGCTATTCACGGACCAGTTGACCTTGGCGAAGCGCACCTTGTGCTCCAGTAGGGCCTGGAGGAAGTAGGGATTGGAGGCCCCAAGGCCGTAGTCCGTGCGGGGAAAGTCGTAGGGGTTTTGCCCTTTCCAGCCAAAGCCGGAGTACTGGCCGCTTTTGAACACAGTGTGCTCGTAGCGTAGCCCGAGGAGGCTCGCCACCCGGTTGTTCTCGCCGATCTCGCGTTTTGCCTGGGCCAGGTCGGTGAAGTCCATGTCCCAGTGGGTGTAGGTGTGGTTGTAAAAGCGGAAGGTGTCCTTGAGGGCCTGGCTGGCCTGGACCAGGTCGTCCCCCAGGTTCAGGGGTTCATGCGCCATGTTGCCGGAGGGGTCGCAGGGGTCTTGGTTGTCGTTGGGGTTGGGGTCTGAGACGGCTCCGCAGCCGTTGAGCACCAGGTCCAGGGTGAAGGCCTGGGCCACGGGGTAGGTTTGGCGGAGGGTTGCTTGCTTGGCGGCGACAGCCTGGGCCTCGGCCCCGCTGAGGCGGAAGGTGGGGGCGTTCCCCACCCCGCGGCCCTCTCCCCAGACCTCGGTGGAGAGGAACCAGTCGTCCACGTCCACCCTCAGGTAACGGCTGTACTCTCCCACGTAGACCCCTCGGGTGAGCCAGCGGATGAGCCCCGGGGCCAGGAGCCAGGTGTGGACGAGATAAGGGCTTTGGTCAAAGGTGAGGACGAGCTGCTCCCGCCCGTCAAGGGTCGTGCGCACGATGCCGAAGAGGTTGCCGTCGGCGTCCGTGAGGAGGGAGGTGGCGGCGCAGGTGCCGCTTGGCGCCGCCTTGTAGGCGTAGGCGTGCCGGAGGGGCAGGGTGCCCGTGAGGTCGGGGAAAAGGCTTTGCCCTTCCGGGGTCAGGGTAAGGGGGTAGCTTTGGGTGGCGAGGTCCAGCCCGTTCGGATCCCTGGCCGCGGGGCTTGGGGTGGAGAAGCCCTCCACGTTGCTCAGGCAGCGGTCCTCAGGGTAGGTCCCCGGGTAGGTGTATAGGACGAGTTCCCGCACCCCATAGTCCCGCTCGTAGGCCCAAAGGCGGTTCCAGTCCTCCGGGGACATGTGGAAGGTGGCCCCCGAGCCGGACCAGGTGGCCAGTTGGCCCTCCGCCAGGACCACCCCTTGGAAGCGCCCGGTGCCGTCGGGGTTGGTGAGGGAAACCTGGCTGAAGGGCGTCTGGCTCACGTTCACCACCTCGTAAGGGATGAGCAAGGTATCCAGGATGTCCCGGGCGGCGGCGAAGTGGGGTGCTTGCTCGGGGTTGGTGGAGGTGGTGAGGACCAGGATCCGGGCCTCGTACTTGGCCCCAGAGAGGGCCTGGGGCCGCAAGGGAAGCGTGAGGGGTACGGGCCCCTCGAGGGCCGGCAAGGGGCGGCTTGGGAGCACCGGCAAGGCCGGGGGGGCGAGGGGCGGGCCCTTCACCTGCACCTTGGGCGTTGGGGAGGAAGGGCCTTGGAGGCTACAGGCGGCGAGGAGCAGGGCGAGGAGGGCGAGGCGGCGCATGGCTTCACCTTCCCTTCTGGGGCAGGCCCAGGGGGCTTAGCCCCAGGCCCTGCGGCTGCACGCTTGCCACGCCGCTTCCCGGCTGAACCCCGTTGGCGTCTAAGGTTAGGACGTGCCACCAGGTGTTGTACCCGTTACCGCTTGCTGCGGGGGCCGGGAAGCTGGCCACGGGGTAGCCGGCGTTAAGCACCTGCACTTGGGCCCCTGAGGTGCTCCAACTACCGCCGCCGAAGTACCAGTGAACGTAGACGCGGTAGCTTCCTCCTGGGTAGGTGAAGCGGAGGGTTTCCTGCCCGGGGCCTTGGGGGGTATCCCCTTCCAGGCAGGCGGGGCCGGCGGGGGGGCAGGTGCCCGGGTTGTTCCAGTAGACGTGGTTTGCCGCCGGGTTGTCGGGGTAGAAGAGGTGGAGGTCTAAATCAGCGGCGTTGCTCCAGGATAGGACCACGCGCCACTCGGGCGCGTAGGTCACCGTGAGGGTGAAGTCCCAGGTCCTTGGGGTGCCGCCCCCCTGGGGCGTGGCCTGGAGGCGCAAAGGGTAGGCGCCGGGGGGTGGGTTTTGCACCTGCAGGGCCACGGCTCCGCCGCTTGCGGGAAGGGTAGCGCTGGAGAGGGCGATGCCCGAGGGGGGAGGGGTTCCATCCTGGCGGGTGAGGGCGAGGTCCAAGGAGGTGTTGAAGCCGTTTTGCGGCGTCACGCTCACCTGGAGGCTTCCTGACCCGCCCCAAGGCAGGGTGAGGGCGGTATCCCCGCTTAGGGTGAAGCCCGTGGCTCTCAAGGTGAAGCTTGCCTCCCGCACCCGCCCTTCTCCTTCCGCCCGGAGGGTGAGAGGGTAATCCTGGGGACTCAGGCCCGGATCCAGGGCGAGGGTAAGGGCAAGGGTGAGGGGATTTGGGCCGAGGGTTACCTGGGTGGGGCTAAGCAGGACGCCTGGGGGTGGGTTGACCAGGCTCAGGCTGACCGCCCCGGTGAAGCCGTTTAGGGGCGTAAGGGTGAGGGTGGCCTGGGCGGTGCCGCCCACGGGGGCAGCGGGGGCGCCCGCAAGGCTCAGGAGGAAATCGGGGGCGGTGCTGTTCACCGCAATGGCCCGGCTTCCCGCGCTCCCGGCGCTAAAGAGGATGGCCCCTTGGCTCACGCTTTGGGTGGCGGAAACCCGGTAGACCCTGCCTGCGTAGCCCGAAGGGGTGATGTCCACCACGGTAAGCCCCTCGGCCGCCTGGAGGGTGAGGGGAGGAAGCGCTCCTTGCCCGGAGTTACCCACCAGGACCAGGGCGGTTTCGCCGGGGTTGAGGGTTAAGGACAGGGGGGCCGCCTCGAGGCCCGGCCCCAGGTTCGGGTTCACCACCTTGCGCAAAAGCCGCACCAGGTCCTGCTCGTCCGCATAGCCGCTGGAGTCCAGGTCGGCGTGGTAGCGCCGATAGGCGTTGGGGGAGGCGGCCCCCGTGAGGAGGTCGGCGAGGAGGAGGGCGTCTGCCAGGCTCACCCCCCCGCTTCCGTTCAAGTCCCCCAAGGGGTTCTCTGCGAAGGAAGCGTCCACCTCGTTCTGGCCTAGGCCAGGAAGGGGGGTGTAGCCCTGCGGGGCCAGGTGGCCTTGAGGGGCCAGGTTCCCCGTTTCCCAGGAGGGGGCGAGCCGGGCTGCTTCCGCCTCCAGGATGCGGATCTCGGGCCTTGCCCCCGGCCTAAGGACCTGAAAGCGGACCCGGAGAACCTCGCCGGAGTGGGCTTGGTGGGAAACCCCTGCCAGGCGCACCCGGCCCCCCTCCAGGTGGGCCTCGGTGAGGAGGGGGCTTTGCAGGCCCAGGTAGCGGAGGGCGCTAGGGTCAAAGGTGATTTCCACAAGCAGGCCCCGCGTGGCCTCGCCCCGCAGGACCAGGGTGTCGTGAGAGGGGCCGTTGGCCCCTTGTGGACCCCCGCAGGCGGCGAGGAGGAGAAGGGCGAACAAGTAGGGTCGTCTTGCCATATGGGCACCTCTTATGGGCCGAGGGAAAGGCTACCCCCGGCCACAGGTTCCTCTTCGTAGGAGCCTGCTTGCACCAAGACCCCTTCTTCTAGGAAGAGCGCGCCCCCGCCCGACCCCGTCAGGGCCACCACCCCCACCTGGCCGGGACCCTGGAAGGCTTGGGTTGCTTCGCAGACCACCAGAGCGTTCCAAAGGTTCGGGTTCCGGGAAACCTGGTGGAGGTCGGTGAGGCATCCCTGGGTGAGGAGTCCTGGGCTGAGGGACAGGGTAAAGCCCAGGGGGGCCTCGAGGCGAAACCCCGCTCCTTGGTAGGTCCAGAGGGTCTGGCCCACGCGGATGGCCACGAGGTAGCCGTTCTCCCCCTGCCCCAGGAGTTTCGGCCTAAGGGCCAAGCGAACCGAAACCCCTAGGTCCTTTTCCTGGACCAGGTGGTCGCTTTGCGCTCGGAGCTTGAGGGCGTAGTTTCCGGGAACAAGCGTGTCCAGGGCAGAAACCTCCAGGGTCTGATGGAGCGCGTTGCCCGAAAGCCACACGGAGGAGGGGGTCAAGGTAAAACCGGACGCAGGGCTGCCGTCCGAGTGGACCAAGGTGAAATGCACCGCGCTAGCGAAGCCCCCTTCCGGCGTGAGGGTGACCCGGGTGGCCTGGCTCCTCCCTTGGGGAAGGGTGAGGGTGGAAGGGAGGGGGTCTGAGAGGGTGAAGGAGGGGCCAGGCACCCGGGGAAGCTGGGTACAGGAGGTAAGCCCTAAAAGGGCGAGGAAACCGCGCATCCAAACTTCCTTCATGGAGCCAAGGTGAGGCTTCCTCCGCTAACCGAGGTGTCCTCGGTGTAGTCGGGCTTGGTGAGGACTACATCCGCCACGCTCAGGGTTCCGCCGCCCGTGCCCGTGACGGTTAGGACTGCCACCTGACCGGGGGCGCTGAAGGCGTTGTTGCAGATGAGGGCCACGTTCCACTGGTTGGGGTTCGTGGACACCTGGGCGAAGTCCAGGGTGCACCCTGAGGTCAGGGCGCCCGTGCCTGCGCTCAGGCTGAAGCCGGCGGGTAGCGTCACGCTAAAGAGGGCGGCGCGGTAGGCGTCGGTGGAGCCCACCAGGTTCACCCCCACGCTGTAGGTGTTGCCCGCGCGGCTGAGGAGGGTGGGCTGGAGGGCCTTGGGGGCGGCGCTAACCGTGAGGGTAAAGGTATGGTTCCGGGTGAGGCCGCCACCCGTGGCTTGGAGCGTCAGGGGGTAGGTGCCGGGAGCAACGTTGGGGCCCACGTTCAGAACCAGGGAAACGTTGGTCCCGGTGGTGGGGTTTTCGGCGAAGGCGTAAGCCACCTGGTTGCCCCCGTTTCCGAGAATGGTTCCGCTCAGGCTCAGGCTTACGGGCCCAGAGAAGTGGGTGCGGTTGAGGGTGACGCTTACCGTGCCCGAAGCCCCCTGCGTCACGGTGATGTCGTTCGCGCTCACGGTGAAGTCGTAAAGGGTGACGCTCAGGGGCCGGGTGCGGGTGAGGCTCCCCCCAATTGCCCGCACCTGAAGGTTGTAGCTCCCAGCCGTGGCGCTTCCCGCACCCACGGTTAGGGCCACGGGATTGCTTGTGGGTAAGGAGGCGCTAGCCGGGTTTAGCGTGAGGGAGGTTGGGTTGCCGTTGGCGTCGGTGAGCGCCAGGTTCACGCTCCCGCTGAAGCCGCCGTAGGTGGAGAAAAAGGCCTGAAGGTTTGCCGTTCCCCCCACGGGCAGGGTGAGGGTGCTTTGGTCCAGGTAGAAGTCAAACCCGGGGCTTTCTTGGACCACCAGGGCGAAGGGCTTTTCCCGGACAAGGGTTCCGCTTTCCGCCTTAAGGCGCAGGGTGTAGGTGCCCGGGGCTACCCCGCTCCCCACGGAGAGGGTTAGGGTGCCGCTGAAGGGGCTGTTCAGGTTCACCGTGGAGGGGTTTTGCAGGCTTACCCCGGAGGGGGCGTCCAGGAGGCTTAGGCCCACGGCGCCCGTGAAGCCGTTTTCCGGGGTGAGGGTGAACCCCAGGGTGGCGGTCCCGCCGGGGGTGGTGGTGGTGCTGGGGGCGGCCAGGTCCAAGGTAAAGCTGGGGTAGGGGGCGTGGACCCGGGCGGTGCGGGTGCCAGCGGCGCCGGCTTGGCACTGGATGCTCCCCTCCAGGGTGTTCCCCTGGGCTTCTACTTTGTAGGCCTTGCCCGCGGCCCCCGGGGGGGTTTGGTCCGTCATGGCGATTCCTTGGGGGTGGGTGCAGGACACGCTAGGAAGGGCGCCATTCCCGGAGTTGTTGAGGAGGAGGTAGGCGAAGGACCCCGGGTTCAGGGTGAGGTCCTGCGGGGCGAGCTCGAGGTTGGCCTCGAGGGCCGGGTTTACGATCTTGCGTAGGAGAAGGGCCAGGTCTTGCCCCGTGAGGGTGCCGCTGGAGTTGAGGTCCCCGTGGTAGCGCTGGTAGGCGGTGGGGCTAGTCAGGTTGCCGGCCAAGAGATCCGCAAGCAAGACGCCATCGCTCAGGCTCACGCTCCCGTTTCCGTTCAAGTCGCCTAAGGGGTTTTGCACGAAGCTCGGGTCGGCCTCTGCCTGGGTTATTCCTTGTACCACAGACTGAGACTGCGGCAGGACCAGGGCCTGGGGTCGGAGCCCGCCGCTCCCCCACGTTTGCCTCACGGCCCGCCCCTCCGGGTAGGTTTCCACCACCCGCACCGTGGGCTTCGCCCCGGGCCGGAGCACCTCAAAGGTGAGGGTCAGGATGGCGCCCGAGGGCACATTGGGGGCCACTGCCGCCGCCCGGACCTTCCCCGCTTCGGCGAAAGCCTCGGCGGCGTAGGGGCCTTCCGCCCCCACGTAGCGCAATGCGCTGGGGTCAAAGGTGGCTTCCACCAAAACCCCCCGCACGCCGTCACCCTGGAGCCCCAGGGTCCAGGTTTCCGGGGCCCGGCTCGTGGTGGGTTGCGAGCAGGCTCCGAGGAACAGGCTTAGGGCCAACCCGAATGCGATACGCCAACGCTCTTTCATGGCACCTCCCGAATACAACCCCAAAATCTTTAGCGGGATGGAAGACAACAGACCACGCCCCCCTGAGGAAGGGAAAGGAGAACCGCCACGCTGCGGGGGAAGAAGGCATTAATTATCCATGGATCTCTGCTTCCACCCCGCTATCCCAAGCTTAGAAGGAGGTGAGGAAGTTGTCTTCCGACTTCAGGCCTAGGCCAAAGGCCGAAAGCATCCTACGTCTTTTACACGAGAAGTCCTAAGCCCCCTACGGGAGCTCCGTCAGCCGGCCCAAGGCCACGTAGGGTACGAAGCCGAGTTCCAAGGCGCGCCGTTCCGCCCAGGCCTTGGCCTCGGCGCTTGGGGCCACGTCCAAACTCAGGGCGAGAAGCCCCCGGCTCCGGAAGGGCCATACAGGACTGGGGTCGGCCAGGGCCGGCCTTCCCGTAGCATCCAGGGAGAGCCCTGAGTAGACGACCCCGTCTAGGTAACGGGCGGTGCGCCGGAGGACCCGGAACCCCCGGTGTTGCAGGAACAGGGCCCCGGGATTGGCCTGGCGCAGGCTACGCACCAAGGCGGCCAGGGCGGGGATCTTCTCCGGGTAGAGGTCCGCCAGGTCCAGCCCGTCCAGGAAGAAGCCTTCAAACCCCAAGGCGAGAAGCCGATCCGCTTCGGCGTGCACGTGGGCCTGCCAGGCGGGGGAGGCGGGGTCCATGAGGAGGGTGTCCGGGGCGTAGGGGTTGGATCCGAGGGTGGCGTTCTGCAACCCTCGTCCCTCCGCCTCCGTGCGGGAAACCATCCCCAGGGGCAAGTAAGCCACCACCCTCGTTCCCCCCTCCTTGAGCCCCCGCACCAGGCCCAAAGGGGCTTCCCGGGCCAGGACCACCAGGTCGTATGCCCGGAGGCGGGCGAGCGTTCCGGGGTCGCCCCCGTAGTAAAGCGCCCAGTGCCGCAGCCCCTGGAGGCGGCTTGGGATAGGGGGGAGGGCTGCTTCCCGGGCCCGCACCTCCGCGGCCAAGGCCTCGAGGTCCTGTGGAGCCTGGAGGAAGGCCAGGTAGCCGTAATTGCCGGGGGAGTGGAAGCTGCCCCCCATGGGCCAGAGGGTGTACTCCTGGGCGCTCGGGTGGCCGCGGCCCACCTTGAGTTGCCACAGGCTTCCGGGCTTGGGGAGAGGCAGGGCTTCCCCGAAGGGGATGCGTAGGGCCGCCCACCACCCCCCCGGGAACGTCCCGGTCCGGGCCTCGTAGGGTAGGGAAGCGGTGTAGCGCCGGAAGCGCACGCCCTTGGGGTTCACCGCCAGGTGCAGGTCCGGGGCCTCCTCGTCAAAGGGGTCCCACCGCAGGAAGACCTCGAGGGTATCGTCCTCCCACCACTCGGGGTCGTCCGGGCCCCGCTCCGCCTTGGGCGGCGCCTCCTGCTCCAGGCGCGCCACCACGTACAGGGCTTCCCCGTCGTAGGCCACCTGGAAGCTCCCGGGAAAGCGGGCGGGTTCAGGGGGATAGGTGGTGGTGAGGCGAAGGGGGTATTCGGGAAGCCCCGGGTAGCCTTCCACGTCCCAAGGCCCTTGGGGACGGGGCAGGGCTTGGGCCACCTCCACCCTTTGGGCCAAAGCCAAACCAACCAGGGTCAATAGGGCGAGCAAAATTCGGAGCATGGAACCACTATAGCCCTTTAGCGCCTGGGGTCCAGGCGGTCCCTGAGCCCGTCCCCCAGAAGGTTGAAGCCCAAGACCGCCAGGGAAAGGGCGAGCCCCGGCACCAGGGCGGGGTACGGGGAGAGGGGCAGGAAGCTTTGCGCCTCCCGGAGCATCCGCCCCAGGCTCGGGGCGGGGGGCTGGACGCCGAGGCCCAGATAGGAAAGGGCGGCCTCGGCCAGGAGGGCGGCGGCGAAGGCCAGGCTGGCCTGGACCATGAGGGGCCCGAGGAGGTTGGGGAGGAGGTGGCGGAGGAGGATCCGCCCCCTCGAGGCCCCCAAGGCCAGGGCGGCCTCCACAAAGGGAGCGCTCCGGAGGCTTAGGGCGTAGGCCCGGGCCAGGCGGAAGAAGGCGGGCACCATGGAAAGCCCCACGGCCAGCATGCTGCTCCAGGCCCCGGGCCCTAGGAGGGCGGCGAAGAGGAGGGCGAGGAGAAGCCCGGGGAGGGCGTAAAGGGCCTCCATGAGGAGGCTTAGGGCCCCGTCTCCAAGCCCCCCCAGGTACCCGGCGAAAAGCCCCAAGGCCACCCCCAGGGAAAACCCCACCCCCACGGCGACGCCGCCCACCAGGAGGGCGTTTTTCGCCCCGTGGAGGACCCGGGCCAGGAGGTCCCGGCCCAAGGGGTCGGTGCCCAGGGGGTGCTCAGGGGAGGGGGGGCTTAGGCGGCGGAGGAAGTCCGGGGCGTTGGGGTCCACGGGGTAGAGGAGGGAGGCCAGGGCTAGGAGGAGGAAGAGGCCCACCAGGAGGCCCCCCAAGAGGAGGCTTGGGCTACGCATACTCCACCCTCGGATCCAAGAGCCCGTAGAGGAGGTCCACCAGGAGGTTGAAGAGGACGATGAGGCCTGCCATGGCCAGGACCAAGCCCTGGAGCAGGGGGTAGTCCCGGGCCTCCAGGGCGGTGAGGGCCAGGCTCCCTAGGCCCGGCAGGGCGAAGACCGCCTCCACCACCACCGCCCCCGTGAGGAGGAAGCCCCCCTCTAGGCCGAGCAGGGTGACCAGGGGGAGGCTCGCCGGCTTCAGGGCGTGCTTGAGGAGCACGAGGGCCTCCGGCACCCCCTTGGCCCGGGCGGTGCGGATGTAGTCCTGGGAAAGGACCTCCAGGAGGCTTGCCCGGGCCATGCGGAAGAGGATGGCGGCCCGGGAGAGGGCCAGGGTGAGGGCGGGGAGGAGGAGGTGGCGCAGGGCCTCTTCGGGGCTGGCCCAGCCGGGGAAGCCGCTTGCGGGGAGGAGGGGGAGGTGGACGGCGAAGAGGTAGAGGAGGATCACCCCCAAGAAGAAGGTGGGCAGGGACTGGAGGAAGGCCACAAGCCCGCTTAGGGCGAGGTCCAAAGGGGAAAAGCGCACCGCCAATAGCGCACCGGGAAGGGCCAGGGCCAAGGCCCCCAAAAGCCCCAGGAAGACCAGGGCCAAGGACAAGGGAAGCCGCTCCCGCAAGAGCTCCGCCACGGGCTTGCCGTAGCGGATGGACTCCCCCAGGTCCAGGCGGGCGAGCCCCCCGAGCCAGTCTAGGTAGCGCCTTAGGGGTGGGCGGTCCAGCCCCAGGGTCCGCTCCAGGGCGGCGCGGGCCTCGGGGGAGGCCTCGAGGCCCAAAATGGCCTGCACTGGGTCCCCGGGCAGGAGGAGGAGGAAGGCGAAGACCAGGCTGGCGGCGAGCCAAAGGGTAACCAGGGCGAGGAGGAGGCGCCTTAGGAGGAAGCCCTGCATCTAGCGCGCCAGGTAGACCCGGGTCACGTTGAGGCTAGGGGTGGGCTGGTTCTGCCACCAGCCCATGACCTCGCGGCGCATGGCGGCGATGTAGGGGGCGTTCATCACCCAGAGGTTCACCGCATCCTGGGCCAGGAGGCGTTGCATCGCCTTCATCACCTCGCAGGCCCGGTTGGGGTCAGGGGTGCGCAGGTACTGGGTGTAAAGCTCCCGGAACCGGGGGGAGTCGTAGCGGAAATAGTAGTTGGGGTTGGCGTAGATTCCGATGTCGTGGGGCTCGGAGTGGCCGATGATGGTCATCTGGTAGTCCGCCCCCCGGAAGACCCGGGAGAGCCAGGTGGCCCATTCCACCACCTCCAGCCGCGCCTGGACCCCGATTTGGCTGAGCTGGGCGGCGATGGCCTCCCCGAGCCGCCTTTCGTAGGGGTAAGGGGCGGCCAGGGTGAAGGTGAAGCGCAAGGGGTTGTTGGGCCCGTAGCCCGCCTCCTGCAACAGGGCCCGGGCCCGGGCGGGGTCGTAGGGGTAGAGGCCGGAGAGGTCCTCGTAGCACCGCTCCCCGGGGGAGCGGTGGCTCCCGATGGGGGTGCCGAAGCCCAGCATCACCCCCTCCACCAGGGCCTTCTTGTCCACGGCGTACTGCATGGCCCGGCGGACCCTGGGGTCGTTGAAGGGGGGGCGGCTGTTGTTCATGCCCACGGTGATCTCCGTGGTGGTGAAGCCCGTGACCACCTTGAAGGCCGGGTCCCGCTGCAACACCAAAGCGTTTTCCGGGCTCACCCCTAGGCCGATCACCTGGATGTCCCCGGCCCTAAGGGCGGCGAGCTGGGCGTTCTGGTCGGGGAGGAAGCGGAAGAAGACCCGGTCCAGGTAGGGAAGGCCGGGCTCGTAGTACCCGTCGAAGCGCTCCAGCCGCACCCCCACCCCCCGCTCCCAGGCCACGAAGCGGAAGGGTCCGGTGCCGATGGGGTTCGTCTTTTGCTCCTCCACCCGCCCCTTGGGGCCGATCACGGAGTCGGGGCGGGCCAGGTTGAAGAGGAAGTCCTGGTTGGGCTGGCGCAGGCGGAAGACCACGGTGTAGGGGTCCAGGGCCTCCACGCTCTGGATGTCCTGGTAGTACTCGGGGTGGGTGTGGCCGGACTTGGGGTCCCGGGCCCGGGTGAACTTGAAGACCACGTCCTCGGCGGTGAAGGGGCTCCCGTTGTGGAAGCGCACCCCCTTGCGCAGGTAAAAGGTCCAGGTGAGGCTCGTGGGGCTTCCCTGCCAGCGCTCCGCCAGGGCCGGGACGATCTCCCCCTTCTCGTTGAACCTCACCAGCCCCTGGAGGACGTTGTCGTACAGCATGCGGGGGATTTCCTGGCTGGTGGAGGCGGTGGGGTCCAGGACCGGGGGCTCGGCCAGGATGGCCACCCGAAGCTCCCCGCCCCGGGTCTGGGCCAGGGCGAGGGAGAATCCGAGGACGAGTAGGGCCAGGGTACGCTTCATGGGTTCCTCCCTTACGGCAAGGGTATCACATGGGCCCTTGCGTGAGGTCCTCTCCGCCGAAGAGGCCCCGTTTTTGGGCCTGCAGGTCTAGGCCCACCGCCTCCAGGAGCCTCCTCGCCTCCTCTAGGTCCCTTGTCCAGGCCTCGACGTAGGCATGGAGGGTCTTTTCCTTTAGGGGCTGGAAGAGGCTCGGCTCGAAACGGTCCTTGCCCGGGATGAGGAACCAGGCCTCGTTTCCCCCAAGGCGGGCCCAGAAGGGCCTGCCGAGGCGGTGCCGGAAGGCCACCAAGGCCTCCTGCGCCCTGGGGGTAAGGAGTTTCCTCGCCTGTATCTGGTCCCCGTAGACGTCGAAGAGGCGCTCGAAGGCGGCGGATTCCAGGACCACCCGCTCCTTGGGCTTGGCGAACCCCAGGCCGTAAAGGAGGAAGGGCAAGGAAAGTAGGGCCAAAAGGCCTACCGCGAGGGCCACCTTGGAGGCGTCCCCCTCCAGGGTGCCCAGGGCGAGGAAAAGGAGGAGCATCCCCCAGAAGAGGCCGAGGAAGAGGAGGACGGCCCAACGGGGGGCCCCACCCGCCTGGAGGGCTACCCCTTGCGGGGCGAGATGTACCTCCCCTGGAAGGGCGAAGGGAAGGGCGAAGCGGTAGAGGGTCCCGGAGAGGATGCGGACGTGGCGGGTGCCGTTCTTGGTGCGTTGTCGGCGGTAGAGGGTGAGGTCGCTCGAGCGGAAGGGGAAGGGGCCGACCTTTCCTTCCAGGAGGTCCTCGCTCCCGTAGCGGTCCGCTCGGGGCAGGAGGCCCGAGGCTTCCGCCTCCTCCCGGGAAAGGCCCGGGAAGGGGCGGTGGGTGAAGCCCAAGGCTTCCGCTAGTGGCGTCACCAGAGCCCGCTTGAGGCGCAGGCGGAAGGAGGCGAGAAGCCCCAGGGCGAGGCTAGGCGGAAGAGCCACCAGAAGGGGCCAAATGCCCCCCCCAGTCCCCAAGCCCAGGGTGTGGAAGAGCAGGAGGAGGAAGTAAGCCCACAAGGGGGTGGCCAGGAGCAGGGCCACGGCGGAGAGGAGCGCCCGGCGCCGTTCCGCTTCCAAAGGGGCGAGCTTGGCCTCGAGGGTCTGCAGGATCCCGGTCTTGTTCATGACCACGAGCGGACTTCCCCTATAGGGCGCGCTACCCCAAGAGCCTTCCCAAATCGGGCTTCGCCTGTTCCTCCTCGGGAACGGTGAACACGGGCTTCCGCCCTAGGCCCATGAGGGGGGCGAGGAGGCGGCCCGGCAGTTGCTCGATGGCGTTGTTGTAGTCGGTGACCGCCTGGTTGTAGAAGCGCCGGGCGGCGGCCAGGGAGTCCTCCACCTCCGTGAGGGCCGCCTGGAGCTGGAGGAAGTTCTGGCTCGCCTTCAAGTCGGGGTAGGCCTCGGCCCGGAGGCGCACCTGGGCGAGGAGGCGGGAGAGCTCCCCCTCCAGCTTCAATCCCTCCTCGGTGGGGCCCGCCCTCGAGGCCCTCTCCCGAAGCTCCACCAGCTTCTCCAAGAGCTCCCGCTCGTGGGCCATGTAGCGCTTCACCGCCTCCACCAGGTTGGGGATGAGGTCGTGGCGCTTTTTGAGGTAGGCCTGCACCGCTCCGGAGGCGTTTTCCACCTGGTTCTTGCGGGCGATAAGGGCGTTGTAGGTCAAAAGCAGGGCAAGCCCCACAAGGATCAGCGCAAGGAGCAAGAAGAGTCCCGAGCTCATGGCGTCCCTTACTCCTTTATACCTGGCGGGAGCGGGTCATCGCCGTGGCTCACTCCAGGTACAAGACAGCCAAGGCGGCGTAGACCCGCGCCGCCAGCACCACCTCTTCCAAGTCCACCCACTCGTCCACCTGGTGGGGGAGGGTCTTCTGCCCTGGGCCCATGACCACCACCGGAAGCCCGCCCCAGGCCCTAAGGAAAGTGCCGTCCGTGGCCCCCGGCACCCCGCCATACCGCACGGGCAGGCCCAGGAGCCGCAAGGCCTCCTCCGCCGCCTGCACCAGGGGGTCGTTCTGAGGGGTGGCCACAGAGGGGCGGTCCTCGAGGACCTCCACCCCCACCCCGGAGAGGGCTTCTAGCGCCTTCACCAGGGCTTGGTGGTCTACCCCCGGCACGGTGCGCACGTCCAGGGCCACCTCCGCCTGGTTGGGGATCACGTTCAGCTGACCTTCCCCGGCGCTGGCCAGGAAGCGGGTGGGGGTGAGGTAGGGGGGGCCCAGGTAGGGGTGAGGGTGGGCCTGCTTTAGGCGCTCCTCCAGTTCCTGGAGCGCCAGGACGAAGCGGGCCGCCTTAGGGATCGGGTTGTCCCCGGTGTAGGGCATGGCCCCGTGGGCCATCTTTCCGGGGAACTGGAGGCGGAGGCGCAAGGCCCCCTTTTGCCACAGGCACACCTCCATCTCCTCGGGCTCCGCCACCAAGGCCCCGCGGAAGCCCCGGGCGAGCCCGGCCCGGAGAAAGGCCTTCACCCCGAGCATCATCCCCTCCTCGTCCGCCAAGGCGGCGAGGCGCAAGGGGCGCTTGGGCTTGCCCAGGGCCCGCCGCACCGCCAGCATGGCCCCCACCAGGGCGGCCAGACCCCCCTTCATGTCGCAGGCTCCCCGGCCGTAGAGCCTTCCGCCCTCCACCACCCCGGCGTAAGGGGGGTAGGTCCAAAGGGCCTCATCCCCCGGGGTAACCACGTCCGTGTGGCCCTCGAGGAGCAGGCCGCCTTCCCCCTCCCCCAGGTCCGCAATCAGGTTGGGCCTCCCCGGGGCCGCCTCCTGGCGGAAGGTGGGCAGGCCCCGCTCCTTCAGGTAGCCCTCCAGATAGGCCACTACCCCCGCTTCCCCGGGTCCCGGGTAGTGGCTTGGGAGGCGCACCAGGGCCCGGAGGAGCTCCACCACCTCCTTCGCCTCCACCGCCTCCGCCGCCCGCAGGGCTTGGCTCACCGCCTCTTCGCCCCCTTTCGTTGGGTGGGGTGGGAAACCATCCGCCCATCGCCGCCAATGAGGTTCTTGGGCATGCCTTTCCCCCTTTTGCCCTATCATCCCGCGGCGGGGGGCGCTTGGCAAGGGCCGGGGCCAGGGGTAGGATGGGGCCAACGCTATGGACTATCGGCGCCTTTTTGACCTGAGAGGGCAGGTGGCCTTGGTGGTAGGGGCCGCCTCGGGCATCGGGCGGGCCGCGGCGGAGGCCCTGGCCGCCTTCGGGGCCAGGGTAGCCCTGGCCGACCGGGATGCGGCGGGGCTCTTTGAGGTCCTGCAGGGCCTGCGGCGGGAGGGCCTCGAGGCGGACGCGCTCCCCCTGGACATCGCCGAAAAGGAGGCGGCGGACCGCCTCGTGGCCTGGACCCTGGAGCGGTTCGGCAGGCTGGACACCCTGGTCGCCACCCCGGCCATCAACGTGCGCAAGCCCCTCCTGCACTACACGGACGAGGAGGTGGACCGGGTGGTGGACCTGAACCTCAAGGCCACCTTGCGCCTCCTCCGGGCCGGGGGGAGGGCGATGACGGAGCAGGGCTCGGGGAGCCTCATCGCCTTCGCCTCCATCCGCGCCCTGGTGGTGGAGCCGGGCCAGGGGGTTTACGCCGCCACCAAGGCGGGGATCTTGCAACTGGTCCGGGCCCTGGCGGCGGAACTGGGACCCAAGGGGGTGCGGGCCAACGCCATCGCCCCCGGGCCCATCGAAACCCCCCTCACCGCCCCCATCAAGGCGAACCCGGAGTGGTACCGGGCCTACGCCGAGAAGACGGCCCTTGGGCGCTGGGGCCGGCCCGAGGAGGTGGCCATGGCCGTGGTCTACCTGGCTTCCCCCGCCGCCAGCTACGTCACCGGGACCCTCTTCCTGGTGGACGGGGGTTGGACGGCGGTGGATGGGCGCTACGGGCCGCCCCTCTAGCGGGGCGGGAGGGGGCCCTCACCTAAAGCTGGGTGACCTTGTACAGGGTCACCAGGACGATCAGGACGCCGAAGATCTGCTTGATCCGGGCAGGGGGGACGAAGAGGCGGGTGAGCCTCGAGCCCAGGTAAGCGCCCCGGCCCCAAGCGGGATGAGGGTCAGGCCCGGGTCGAGCCGCGCCGTGGCCAGGTGGGGCAAAAAGGCGGAGAAGGAAGGAGGGGCACGGCGAGGGCGTTGATCCCGGCCGCCTTTTTGGGGTCGTGGCCGGTGCGGATCAGGGTGGGCATCGAGAGAAACCCCGGTCCCACGCCCAAGAACCCGGACAGCGCCGAAATAGGGGCGGCTAGGGGAAAGTTCTCCCGCTGGGCCGTGGCCTTGGCGGGACGGAAAAGGCCCAGACCGAGGCCCGAGCATGCCGCTCATGTGTCCCGCCTTGGCGCGCCTGGTTTGCCTAACGTTCCCCAAATTTGCTAGGGGCCATCTCAAAACCAGAAAGGGGGAACCCTTTTGCGGCCCATTCCACAAACGCGCCCCGGCCCAGGCCGATGGGATAAACCCTCCGACGCCCCGGAGGTCTTGGCGCTACAGGAAGACCACGTCGCCCATGAGCGCCGGGCTGAAAACCGATAGGAATTGGAGGTTGCCTTGGAACTGGTGGATGGCCCCTGCAGGCACCAAAACCACACTCCCCGGACCAACCTTCTGCCGATCGAGTTCCACCTGGGCTATCCCCTGTCCTCCCAAGACGTAGATTTGCTCGTCCTTCGACTTGTGGTAATGCCAGGGCTGGCCGCTACGGGTGGCCACGGCCAAAACGGTGGCTAAGGGGGCGTTGGCCAGGGGTGAGGCGGCAAAGGGCCGATCTTGCGGAACCTCTGGCGGCTTGAAGCTGAGGAGCAGGGGGGCTCCCTCTTGGGGACCGGAGCCTTCTTGCACAAAGACCACATCTCCCATCAGCCTAGGGCTGAAGCGGGAGAGCAGGTCCAGTTCCCCAATGAAGGCGTGGGCGGTCATTGGGGGTATGACGATGATTTGCCCCGAAGTGATGGGGGTTTCCTTACCGCCGGCGACCAGGCGGCCCTGCCCCTGTAGCACGAAAGCCACCTCCAACCGCTCTCGGTGGTAGTGTAGGGGCTGCTCGGTGCGGGTGCGAATGAGCAAGGTGGTGCCCAAGGGGGTTTCCCCCAATCCCTTGGCGGCGAAGGGCCGATCCTGGGGCACGATCAGGTCCGCGCCATCTTGGGGGTAGCGCCGAAATACCCCTTGTCCCGTAGCCGGAACCAGGGCGTGAACCCGCTGCATAGCCGTGACCAAAGCGGTGCTAAGGGCCAACTTAAGAACCTCGCGTCTTAGCATAGCTTACCCGTGTATAGCATACCCCAGGGCGGTAGCAATGGTCAATTGCCCAGGGGCTTGCCTTGCAAACTCCACCCCGAGTCCTTCATCCTAGAGCTACGGGCGAGCCCGGCTTTCCCCGACGAGAACCGAGCCCCAAGGAGGTCCTCACCCACTGCCTTCGCCTGGCCCAGGAGGTGAAGGCCCACCTCCTGGGCCAAGGCCCTGACCCCCCTTTACTTCATGGGCGCCACCGGCCTGAGCTACACGGACCCTAAGATGCGCCGATTTCGTGGGGTGGTGGAGGGGGTGTTTGGAGGGATGAAGACGCGGCTTGGGAGCGGATACCTCCTTGAGCGCAAGCCCAAGACGGCGAGGATGCGCGCGCTTTTGGAGCTCGTGGTCTACGCCCACAAGATATGGGCTCTGCCCGTGACCAGAGTGTTCCTTTCCCTTCTCGCTCCCCCGCCGGGGTACAAGGCGATTTACTAGGCAAGCCCAGGTCTGCTTGACCCTTTGGCGCTTCCTGTATAGTATGGTTGCAAAGGGTTGCAGCCCGAAAGGAGGCCGTATGCAGCGGTGGGTATGGACGTTGCTTTTGCTGGCGGGCTTTGCCTTGGCCCAGGACCGGACCCAGGTGCTGGTCTACGGCGGGGACTGGACGGACCTCATCACCCTGGACCCGCAAGTGGTCTACGAGTTCAGCGGGGTGATGATCGCCGACAACCTTTATGAAACCCTGGTGCGCTTTGAGGGGAACGACCTCGCCACCCTGCGCCCGGGCCTGGCGGAAAGCTGGAGGGTGGAGCGGGGAGCCACGGACTGGATCCTCACCTTCAAGCTCCGGCGCGGAAGCCGCTTCTCCACGGGCCGGGAGGTCACGGCCAAGGACGTGGTCTTTAGCTTTGAGCGCGCCTTGGCCCTAAAGGGCCCGGGATCCTTCCTCTTCACCGACATCGCCCAGCTCAAGCCTGGGGCCACCAAGGCCCTTGACCCCTACACCGTGGAGGTTCGCATTCCCAAGTCCGCCTCCCCCCAGTCCTTCCTCTCCATCCTCACCTTCACCCTCGGGGGCGTGGTGGACTCGGAGGAGGTTCAGAAGAACGCCAAGGGGGGGGACCTGGGCAAGGACTGGCTCACCAACAACTCCGCCGGCTCCGGCCCCTATCGCCTGGTGCGTTGGGACCGGGGGAACCAGGTGATCCTGGAGGCGAACCCCTACGCCCGGGTCAAGCCCAAGATCCCCCGGGTGGTCCTGCGCTACATCCAGGAGCCGGCGGTCCTCCGGACCGCCTTGGAGTCGGGAGAGATCGACATCGCCGAAGGCCTTACCCCCGAGGGGCTCAAGGCCATTGCTGCCAACCCCCGCTTCAAGGTGGTGCGGGCGGAAACCCTGCGCCTCCAGTACCTGGGCATGAACATGAAGGCGGGAAGCCCCTTCGCCAACGCTAAGGTGCGGGAGGCCATGCGCTACGCCGTGAACCAGGACGAGCTCATCCAGGGGCTTCTTCAGGGGAACGCCCTCAAGATCCAGACCTTCATCCCCAAGGGGCTTCTTGGCTACAACCCCGCCACCCCCTACGCCTACGACCCCAACCGGGCCCGCAAGCTTCTGGCCGAGGCGGGCTACCCGCAAGGCCTGGAGTTCGAGCTTTTGGTGAGCACCGGCATCTGCGGGGGCGGGGTGCCCTGCCCGGACGTGGCGGCCAAGCTCCAGGCGGACATGGCCAAGGCTGGGTTCCGCGCCCGCATCCGCGCCATCGCCAACGCCGAGGTCCTCGCCGCCTACCGGGCGCAGAACCACCAGGTGGTCCTGGCGGGCTGGAGCCCCGACTTCCCCGACCCCGACGGCAACGCCACCCCCTGGGCGGACTACGGGGCCCGCTCCTTGGCCTGGCGCAACAGCTACAACGACGAGGTGGCGGCCAAGCTGGCCCGGCAGGCCGCCCTCGAGGCCGACCCCGAGAAGCGCAAAGCCCTCTACAAGATGCTCACGGAAAAGGTGCTCCGGGAAGGCCCCTACGTGGTCCTCTACCAGCCGACCCAGCCCATCGGCCTCTCCGCCAAGGTGGAGGGTTTCCTGAAGAACCCCATGATGTCCGCCCCCCTTTGGCAGGTGAGCAAGCAGCCCTAAGGGCTTGGGGTATAGTGAACCCCGTGGCTAGAAGCCACGGGCTTCCCCTATGGCCGCTTACCTGGTCCGACGGCTCTTCATGGTCCTCTTCGTGGGCGTGGGCATCACCTTCGTGACCTTTTTTATCGCCCAGGTCATCCCCATCGACCCGGCGGTGGCCGCTTTGGGGGAAAACGCCCGGGAGGAGCAGATCCGGGAGTTCCGGGAGCGCTACGGGCTGGACCAGCCCCTCCTGGTCCAGTACGGCATCTACCTGAAGCGGCTTTTGGCCCTGGACCTGGGGCGCTCCCTACGCACCGGCCGCCCCGTGGCGGAGGACCTTAAGGAGTTCTTCCCCGCCACCTTGGAGCTCGCCTTGGCGGCCTTCCTGGTGGCGGTGGCCCTGGGGCTTCCCGCCGGGGTCTTCGCCGCCCTCAGGCAGAACCGCCTGCCGGATCTCTTGGTGCGCCTCTTCGCCCTCCTCCTTGGCTCCACCCCGGTCTTTTTCCTGGCCCTCCTCCTTCTCGACGTGCTCCACCGCCAGCTGGGCCTCCTGCCGGGCCCAGGGCGGTTGGACCCCTACCTCATTCCCCCGCCTCGGGTGACGGGCCTCGTCACCCTGGACGCCCTCCTGGCCCGGGACTTCGCCGCTTTTTGGGATGCTTTGCGCCACCTCCTCCTCCCCGCCTTCGTCCTGGGCTCCGCCTCCGCCGCCCTCCTCGCCCGCATGACCCGGGCCGCCATGCTGGAGGTCCTCTCCCAGGACTACGTGCGCACCGCCTGGGCCAAGGGCCTGGCCGAGGGGCAGGTGGTCCTGCGCCACGCCCTCAAAAACGCCGCCCTCCCCGTCCTCACCCTGCTGGGCGGCCTCCTTGGGGGCCTGCTTTCGGGTGCGGTGCTCACGGAAACCATCTTCTCTTGGCCCGGGCTGGGGCGGTACGTCACCCAGTCCGCCACCAGCCTGGACTTCCCGGCGGTGATGGGGGTAACCCTGTTGGTGGGCGTGGTCTACTCCCTTTTGAACCTCTTGGTGGACCTCCTCTACGCCCTTTTGGACCCGAGGATCCGCTATGGGTAGGCTGGCGCGGCGCTTTTTCAGAAACCCCGGGGCGGTGCTGGGCCTCTTCCTCCTCCTCGCCCTCGCCCTGGTGGCCCTCCTCGGCCCGGGCCTGGTGGGGGACCCCCTGGAGCAAAACCTCCTGGAGCGCCTCAAGCCCCCAAGCCCCGAGCACCCCCTGGGCACGGACCAGCTGGGGCGGGACGTCCTGGCCCGGGTGGTCCACGGGGCCCGCATCAGCCTGGGGGTGGGGTTTGGCGTGGTGGCCCTATCCAGCCTCCTCGGCACCTTGGTGGGCCTCTTGAGCGGGGGGCTTGGGGGATGGTGGGACAACCTCCTCATGCGCCTCACCGACGTCTTCTTCGCCTTTCCCTCCCTCATCCTGGCCATGGCCATCGCCGCCGCCTTAGGGCCGAACCTGGGGAACACCGTCTTGGCCGTGGCCCTGGTCACCTGGCCCATCTACGCCCGTTTGGTGCGGGCCCAGGTTCTGGCCCTAAGGGAAAGGGAGTTCGTGGAGGCCGCCCGGGCCCTGGGGGCAGGTTGGGGGCGCATCCTCTTCCGCCACCTCCTCCCCAACGCCCTCACCCCGGTCCTGGTCCAGGCCAGCTACGAGGTGGGGGCGGCCATCCTCACGGCGGCGGGCCTTTCCTTCATCGGCTTTGGCGCCCAACCCCCCACCCCGGAGTGGGGGGCCATGGTGGCGGAAACCCGAAACTACATGGCGGAGGCGCCCTGGGCGGCCACCGCTCCCGCCGTGGGCATCCTCCTCACCGTCTTGGCCTTCAACCTGCTGGGCGACGGCCTCAGGGACGTCCTGGACCCGCGGGGGCGCTAGGCCACCCGCTTGCCTCCCAGGTAGACCGCTTGCACCCGGAGGTCCTGGTCCAGGACCACCAGGTCGGCGCGCTTCCCCGGGGCGATCTCCCCGCGGTCGGCCAGGCCCAGGTAGCGGGCGGGGTAGAGGGATAGCCGCCTAGCCGCCTCCTCCAGGGGCAGGCCCCAGGCCACCAGGTTCCTGAGGGCCCGGTCCAGGGTGAGGGTGCTCCCCGCCAGGCTCTCCCCAAGCCAAACCCCTTCCCCCCGCTTCTCCACCCGGTGGGCCCCCAGGGGGTAGGTCCCATCCGGCATCCCCGCCGCCGCCACGGCGTCCGTCACGAAGTACAGGCCGGGAATGCGCTTAAGGGCCAACCGGATTGCGGCGGGGTGGACGTGAAGCCCGTCGGGGATGAGCTCGGCCCACTCGCCCCGCTCTAGGGCCAGGCCCACCACCCCGGGGGCGCGGTGGTGGAGGGCGGTCATGGCGTTGAAGAGGTGGGTGAAGCCCATGGCCCCCGCCTCCAGGGCGGCTAAGGCCTCCTCGTAGCCCGCTTCGGTGTGGCCGAGCTGTACCCGCACGCCCTGGCCTGTCAGGTAGCGCACCAGGTCCAGGGCCCCCGGGAGCTCGGGGGCCAGGGTGATCCCCCGCACGGGGGCCAGGGAGAGGAGGAAGGCGGCGGCCTCGAGGTCGGGGAGGAGGGGGAAGGGGGGCTGGGCCCCAAGGCGGTTGGGGCTGAGGAAGGGGCCCTCGAGGTGGGCCCCCAGGAGGGCCTCCCCCAGGGGGCCCTCTTGCGCCTCCTGGATGCCCCTTAGGGCCCGCTCCAGCTCGGGAAGCGGGGCGGTGACCGTGGTGGCGAGGAGCCCCGTGGTACCGTGGCGGAGGTGGAAGCGTAGCGTTCCCTCCACCCCCTCCTTGCCCGCCATGACCTCGTGCCCCCCGCCCCCGTGGACATGCAGGTCCAGGAAGCCGGGGAGGATGTAGGGGCCCTCCACCGGGGCCTCCTCCAGCGCCTCAATCCGCTCGCCGAAGTGGAGGCGGCCCTGGAGGAAGCCCGTGGGGGTGAGGATGCGCCCTTCTACCATCCCGCCTTCCTCCCCGGGTCCACGAGGTGCCCTGCCCGCAGGTCCTTTCCCCCCGTGGCCCGGCCCAGGACGTTCACCTCGCCCACGGCGTAGAGGTAACCCAAGAGGGCGAAGGCTAAGGCTTCCCGCACCTTGGGGTTTTCCAGGACCCGAACCGGGAGGCCCTCGGCCAGGAGGGCCACCAGCACCCGGTTCCGCGCCCCACCCCCCGCCAGGAGGACCCGGTCTACCCGGGGCACGAAGCGCCGGTAGGCGAGGTGGACGCTTTGGGCTGTGAAGGCGAGGAGAGTCTTCAGAAGGGTGGCCGGCTCCTCGGGCAAAGGCGCCAGCGCCTCCAGCCGCCAGACCTCCCGGCCCGTGGTCTTGGGCGGGGGGAGGGCAAGGTAGGGGTGGGCGAGCCAACGGCCCAGGGCTTCCTCGTCCAGGGAGCCCTTTTCGGCCAGGGCCACCCCTTCCTCCAGGGAGAGGCCTAAGCGCTCCAGGGCCTCGTCAAAGAGGCAGACCCCAGGCCCCGTGTCGAAGGCGAGGAGGGTGGCGGGGTCCTTGCCGTGGAAGTAGGTGAGGTTGGAGATTCCCCCAAGGTTGTGCACCGCCGTGTGCACCCCCTCCTCCCCGAAGAGGAGGAGGTCGGGGTAGGCCACCAGGGGGGCGCCTTGCCCCCCTGCTGCCAGGTCCACGGACCGGAAGCCGTGGACCACCGGTACCTCGAGGCCCAGGGCCAGGTGGCTCGCTTCCCCCAGCTGGAAGGTGGCCCGGGGCGGCTCGTGCCACACGGTTTGGCCCGAGAGGGCCACCAGCTCCGCCTGGCCCTTGAAGGGGAGGGCCGCCTCCAGGTAGAAGCGGCCCAGGTCGTGGTGGAGGAGGGCCAGCTCCCGGGTTTCCGCCCCCCGCATGGCCCGCAGCACCCGCCTCCTCAGGGCCTCGGGGTAGGGAACTTCCAGGTGGGCCAGGAGGCGGTAGGCCAGGTCCGGAGGCCTGCCCGAAAACTCCGCCAAGACCAGGTCCACCCCGTCGGCGCTCGTTCCCGACATGAGGCCTAGGACCCTCATGCGAGCTCCACCAGGAGTTCGTATCGGTCCGCCCGATACCAGCTCCGCACCAGCTCCACGGGCCGCCCGTCCGCCAGGTAGCTCACCCGCTCCAGGTGCAGGAGGGGGCTCCCCGGCTCCACCGCCAGGGCCCTGGCTTCCTCCCGGGCCGCCACCGCCCTAAGGCGCTGCAGGGCCCGCACCGGCCGGAGACCCTTGGCCTCCAGGGCCTGGTAGAGGGAGCCCTCCGGGGGCCCGGCCAGGGCCCAAAGGGGCAGGGTGGCCCGCTCCAGGGCCATGGGTTCCCCGTCCGCCAGGCGGAGGCGCACCAGGCGCAAGACCTCGTCCCCGGGGGAAAGCCCAAGGCCGAGGGCCTCCTCGGGGGTGGCGGGGCCCGTTTCCGCCTTGAGGAGCCTCGTTTCCGGGTGCATCCCCAGGGCCCGCATCTCCTCGCTAAAGCCCAGGAGCCGGGTGCGGAAGGTGGCCCTCCGGGCCACGAAGGTGCCGCTCCCCTGCCGCCGCACCACGAGCCCTTCCTCCTCCAGGAGGTCCAAAGCCTTCCGCACGCTGTCCCGGGACACTCCGTAGGCCTCGGCCAGGGCCCTTTCCGGGGGCAAGGGCGTCCCGGGAGGCTTTTGCAACACCTCCTCCCTTAGCCGCTGGGCCAGGTCCAGGTACTTGGGTCCTACGGTGGCCAACGGATCACCTCCCCTTTGCCCGGGCGCGGAAGCCGAGGCCTCCTCCTGGGCCCCTTCTCCCGCGCCCGACCACCCCCTCAGCATACCACTTGCCTGCCAATACCCTACCGGTGTAGACTCGGGACCGTGCAACGGGTCAGGGCCCTTTTGGAGGAGGCGGTGGCCCGGGGCGTGGTTCCCGGGGTAGCCTTCGGCGTGGTCTTCGCCGACGGCAGGAGGGAAACCCTCCACCTGGGGCTGGCCCAGCGGGAGCCGGAGGCGGTGCCCCTGGAGGAGGGCTTCTACTTTGACCTGGCGAGCCTGACCAAGCCCCTCTTCACCCTTAAGGAGGTGCTGAAGGGGGTGGAGGAGGGGCTTTGGGACCTGGACGACCCCCTTTCCGCCCACCTCCCCGACCTCCTCTGGCTCAAGGACCACCCCCTCAAGGGGGTTACCCTAAGGGCTCTCCTGGCCCACACCTCGGGCCTGCCCGCCTGGGAGGCCCTCTACACCTGGGGCAGGGGAGAGGACCTGAAGGCCCGCATCCTGCAGCACCCCTGGCCCGTGGGCGAGGCGGTCTATTCCGACATAGGCTACCTCCTCCTTGGCCTCTTCCTGGAGCGGGGAAGGGGGCGGCCCCTCGAGGCCTTCCCCCTCCCCCCGGGGCTCACCTTCCGCCCGCCTAAGGAGCGGAGCGTGGCCACGGAGCGGTGTCCCTGGCGGGGCCGGGTCCTCCGGGGGGAGGTCCACGACGAGAACGCCTTCGCCCTAGGAGGCGCCGCCGGGCATGCGGGGCTCTTCGGCACCCTCGGGGGGGTTTTAGACCAGCTCTTGGCCATCTTGGAAGGGCGCTGGCTCTCCCGGGCCGCCCTGGAGGAGATGGTGCGCCCCCACGGGGAGCGGCTTTTGGGTTGGGAAAGGAAGCGCCCGGGCTGGCATGGGGGGAGCCTGGCCTCGGAACAGGCCTTCGGGCACACGGGCTTCACGGGGGTGGGGATGTGGGTGGACCCCGAGCGGGGCTACGCCTGGGCCCTCCTCACCAACGCCGTCCACCCCACCCGCCACCGCCCCTCCCTGGCCCCCCTGCGCCGGGCGGTGGGGAACGTCCTGGCTGCGGAGGTGACCCCTTGACGGAAGGCGTGGCGCGGCGCTACCAGGACCTGGACCTTTGGCCTGCGGAGGAGGTGCTGGAGGCCCTCTACGAGGGGCAACTTCGGGCCCTCGCCGCCCTCAAGGGGGCCCTTCCCGCCCTGAAAGGGGCGGCCCTGGAGGCGGCGGAGCGCCTTAGGGCCGGGGGGACCCTGGTCTACACCGGGGCCGGCACCAGCGGGCGGCTTGCGGTGATGGACGGGGTGGAGCTTTGGCCCACCTTCGGCTTCGGCAGGGTGCGCTTCCTCCTCGCCGGGGGGGAAAAGGCCCTTTGGGAGGCGGTGGAGGGGGCGGAGGACGACCTGGAGGGGGGGCTGGCCCTGGGGCGGGGCCTAGGGCCGCAGGACGTCCTGGTGGCGGTGGCGGCCAGCGGCACCACCCCCTTCACCTTAGGGGCGCTCCGGGGGGCCAAGGGGCAAGGGGCCCTGACCGTGGCCCTGGCGAACAACCCCGGTACCCCCCTGCTCCAGGAGGCAGACCACCCCGTCCTCCTGGACACGGGGCCCGAGGTGGTGGCGGGGAGCACCCGGCTCGGGGCGGGCACGGCCCAGAAGGCGGCCTTGAACCTCTTCTCCACCTTGACCATGGTCCTCCTGGGGCGGGTCTACGGCAACCGCATGGCCCGCATGCGGGTGCAAAACGCCAAGCTCCGGGCCCGGGCCGCCGCCCTGGCGGAGGAGGCCTTCGGCCTTCCAAGGGAGGCGGCGGAGGGGCTTTTGCTCCGCTACCCGGAGCCCGCCTGGGCCGCCTTGGTCTACCGGGGGCTTGGCCCTGAGGAGGCCCTCGCCCTCCTGGAGGCAAAGGGGGTGCGGGGGGCGCTGGCGGAGGTGGGGGGGTGAGGGGCTTGGCCCTGTTCGTGGGCATGGGTGCGGCGGCCGCCCAAGCGGGGGCCTTTATGGCGGTGAGCTTTAAGGGGGAGGAAGTCCCCGTGGCCCTTCTGCGGGAGGTGCGCCCCGCGGCGGTGATCCTCTACCCCTCCAACCTGCGCCGGGACCCCGAGGGGTTGGTGCGCCGCCTGCGGGTCTTGGACCCCAACCTCCTCCTGCTGGTGGACCAGGAGGGGGGGCCCTTCACCAGCTACCGGGAAGGCGTGGTGCGCTTCCCCGGGGCCATGGCCCTTTCCGCCAGCGGGGACGAGGGCCTGGTGGAGCGGGTGGGCTGGGCCCTGGGGTGCCAGGTGCGCCGCCTGGGGGCGGACGTGAACCTGGCCCCGGTGCTGGACGTGAACGTGAACCCCGACAACCCCATCATCGGGATCCGCTCCTTCGGCGCCGACCCAGAGCGGGTGGCCCGCATGGGCCTGGCCTTCGCCCGCGGGGTGTTGCGCTCCGGGGCCCAGCCCGTGGGCAAGCACTTCCCCGGCCACGGGGATACGGGGGTGGACTCCCACCTGGACCTGCCCCGGGTGGACAAGCCCAAGGAGGTCCTGGAAAGGGTGGAGCTCCTTCCCTTCCGCCGCTACGTGGCCGCCGGGATGCCCGCCCTCATGACCGCCCACATCCTCTTCCCCGCCTTGGACCCCAGCTACCCCGCCACCCTTTCCCCTAGGATCCTCACCGACCTTCTCCGCCGGGAGATGGGCTTTACCGGGGCGGTGCTCACGGACGATATGGCCATGGGGGCCATCAAGCGCCACTTCGGCGCGGCGGAGGCGGCCCTGTTGGCGGTGAAGGCGGGGGCGGACCTCCTCCTTTTGGAGCCGGACGAGGAGGCCACCCGCCAGGTGCACCGCCGCCTGGCCCAGGCCCTCCGAACGGGGGAGGTCCCCCCGGGCCGGGTGGAGGAGGCGCGGCGGCGCCTCAGCCGCCTGCGGGCGGGGAAGGGAGCGTGCCCCTTCACCCCCGAGGCGGAGGAGGCCTTGGCCCTCGAGGCGGCCCGCAAGGGGGTGGTCCACCGCCACGGCCCCCTTCCCCTTCCCGGCCGCGGGACCTTGGTCCTGGGCCTTCGCCTCTCCCCCCGCTACGGGGCCGAGCCCACCCTGGCGGACCTCGCCCCCCGGTACCTGCCGGGAAGCTTGGGCCTCAACCTTTCCGAAGACCCCAGCCTCGAGGAGGTGCGCCAGGCGGTGAGGGCCGCTTCCCAGGCGGAGCGGGTGGTGGTTTCCACCTACCGCTGGCTTGGGGGCTTCCCCGAGGGGCAGAGGGCCCTGGTGCGGGAGCTCCTCGCCCTGGGTAAGCCCCTTTACGTGGTGGCCCTGGGCAACCCCGACGATTTCCGCTTTCTGCCCGGGAGGCCCACGGGCTACCTGGCCACGCACGGCTACCGCGCGGTCCAGGTGCGGGCCGCGTTGGAAGCCCTCGCGGGGGTGTACACCCCCACGGGGCAATGGGTGTTTGGAGGTGAACCATGAGAAAGGGGCTTTTGGCGTTGGCGGTCCTGCTCTTGGGGCTGGCCTCGGCCCAGAAACTGGTGCTGGCCAGCTGGGGGAGCCAGGAGGAGATCCAGGCCTACAACCAGGTGCTCAAGCTCTTCCAGGAGAGGAACCCGGGCCTCCAGGTGGAATACATCAACATCCCCTCCAACGAGTACCTGGCCAAGATCACCGCCATGATGGCGGCGGGGACGCCCCCCGACGTCTTCTTCATCAACAACATCGACTTCCCAGGCCTCGCTTCCCGCAAGGTGCTCCTGCCCCTGGACGGCTTCCTGAAGCGGGACAGATACCCCACCGAGGACATCTTCCCCGGCATCCTCAAGGCCTTCCAATGGGAGGGGAAGCAGTACGGCCTGCCCCGGGACGTGTCCAACCTGGTGGTCTTCTACAACCGGACCCTCCTGCGCAAGGCGGGCCTGCCCGACCCCAAGCCCGACTGGACCTGGGAGGACTTCCTCCGCTACGCCAAGGCCCTCACGGTGGAGAAGGACGGCAAGCGGGTCCAGTGGGGGGTTTCCTTCCAGACCTTCTACCTCTTCTGGGAGCCCTGGGTGTGGAGCGCCGGCGGGCGCTTCTACAGCCCGGACCACACCCGCTTCCTCTTGAATAGCCCCGCCTCCCTCGAGGGCCTCCAGTTCTACCTGGACCTCCGCTACAAGCACCACGTGGCCCCCACCCCGGAGGAGGCCCAGGACCGGGGCGCCTTCACCATGTTCCTGAACGGCCAGACGGCCATGATCGTGGACGGGCGCTGGCGGGTGCCTACCCTGAAGGCTAGGGCGAAGTTTGACTTCGACGTGGTCCCCTTCCCCCGGGGCAAGGCGGGGAGCATCGTGGACATAGACGGCTCCGGCTGGGTGGTTTCCGCCGCCACCAAGAACCCCGAGGCAGCTTGGAAGCTCCTCGCCTTCCTGGCCGGGCCTGAGGCCAGCCAGGTCTTCACCAAGACCGGCCTCATCATCCCCGCCCGGGGCGTGGACGTGCGCAACGTGGAGAAGAGCGTCCAGAACCTGAAGGACTTCTTCGTGCCCCCGCCGCCCAAGAGCCAGCACTACTTCCTCACCGTGAACCGCACCGCCCGCCCCACGGAAACCTTCGAGCGCTGGAACGAGGCCCTCCAGCTCATCAACAAGGTCCTGGAGCCCGTTTGGCAGGGCAAGGCGGACCTGAAGGCGGCCCTGGACGGGGTGGCGCCCCAGGTGCAGAAGATCCTGGACGAGGTCCAGGCGGAGCGGAAGCGGTGAACCCTTAGGCCGGGAGGCCCCGTGCGCGCCTACGCCCGTTTCCCCCTCCTCTTCCTCCTGCCGTCTCTGGTGGGCTTCCTGGCCTTCAACCTGGGGCCCATCCTGGTGAGCCTCCTCCTCTCCTTCGTGGAGTACGACGGTCTCACCCCCCTCACCTGGCGCACCGTTCAGGAGAACTGGGTGGGCCTGGAAAACTACCGCAGGCTCCTCCAGGACCCCGTCTTTCACAAGGCCTTTTGGAACACCCTCTTCTACGTGGGGGTGGCGGTGCCCTTGGAGATCGTCCTGGCCCTCCTCCTGGCCCTGGGCCTGAACCGTCCCTGGCGCGGGGTAAGGCTCCTGCGCACCCTCTACCTCCTCCCCACGGTGACCAGCGTGGTGGCGGTGGGGCTCCTCTGGCGCTGGGTGCTGAACCCCAGCGTGGGGCCGGTGAACCTCTTCCTGCGCTGGGTGGGAGAGCGGCTCGCTGGCTTCTTCCACCTGGTGGGGCTGGAGCCCCCTGGGCTCGTGCTCTGGCTCGCCCGGGAGGGGCCGGGGTGGCTTTCCGACCCCAGCTGGGCCATGTGGGGGGTGATCCTGGCCTCGGTGTGGGCGGGGGTGGGCCTGCGCATGCTGATCTTCCTGGCCGGGTTGCAGAACATCAACAAGGAGTACCTGGAGGCGGCGAGCCTGGATGGGGCGAATAGCCTGCAACGCTTCTTCCACGTGGTATTGCCCCTCCTTTCCCCCACCGTCTTCCTCAACACCCTTCTCGCCCTGATCGGCGGGTTCCAGGTCTTCGGCCTGGTCTACACCATGACCGGGGGCGGGCCCGTGGACGCCACCAACGTCCTCATGCTCTACCTGTACCGCAAGGCTTTCGGCACCTTCCCCTTTGAGATGGGCTACGCCTCGGCCATCGCCTGGGTTCTTTTCCTCCTCCTCTTCGCCCTCACCTACCTGCAGTGGACCCTGAGGCGGCGCTGGGTGGTGGAGGAAACATGAGGCTTTTGGGCAAGCTTTGGGACCTCTTGGTCTACCTTCTCCTCCTGGCGGGGGGGCTCACCATGCTGGTCCCCTTCTTCTGGATGGTTTCCACCAGCTTTAAGGCCCCGGGGAGCGTCTTTGACCTACCCGTGGAGCTTTGGCCCAGGGAGCTCCACCTGGAAAACTACCAGCGGGTCCTCACCTCGGTGCCCTTTGGTCGCTGGTACCTGAACTCCTTGGCGGTGGCCTTGGGCCTCACCCTCCTCAACCTCACCAGCGGGGCCCTGGCCGGCTACGCCTTCGCCCGCTTCCGCTTCCGGGGCCAGGGGGCCCTGTTCCTCCTCTTCCTCGCCACCCTGATGGTCCCGGTGCACGTCCTCATCATCCCCCTCTTCATCCTCATGCGGACCCTTGGCTGGGTGGACACCTACTACGCCCTAATCCTCCCGGGGCTCTTCGACGCCTTCGCCATCTTCCTCATGCGCCAGCACTTCCTGCAACTGCCCCGGGAGCTGGAGGAGGCGGCCATCGTGGACGGGGCTACCCCCTGGCAGGTCTACTGGAAGGTGGCCCTACCCCTGGCCGCCCCCGCTTTGGCCACCTTGGGCACCTTCACCTTCCTGGCGGGCTGGAACAGCTTCCTCTGGCCCCTCATCGTCACCAACTCCTTGGAGATGCGTACCCTCACCGTGGGCCTGGCGGTCTTCCAGAACCAGTTCGCCACGGAGTGGACCGTGCTCATGGCGGGGCTTACCCTGGGCACCATCCCCCCCATCCTGGTCTTCCTCCTGGCCCAGCGCTACTTCATCCAGGGGCTCACCCTGGGTAGCCTGAAGGGGTGAGGGGGATGCGCCCGGAGTTCCTCGAGGCCCTAAAGGACGCCCTAGGCCGCTTTCCCACCCCCTTCTACGCCTACGACTGGGCGGCGGTGGCGGCGCGGGTGGGGAGGCTGCGGGAGGCCTTTCCCTTCGCCCGCCTCCTCTACGCCATCAAGGCCAACCCGCGCCTGGGCCTCCTGCGGCGGCTTCGGGCCATGGGCCTGGGGGCGGAGGCGGTGTCCTTGGGCGAGGTGGTGCGGGCCTACCGGGCGGGCTTCTCCCCGGGGGAGGTCCTCTGGAACGGGCCGGTGAAGCCCCGGGAGGCCCTGAGGGCCCTTCGGGGCCAGGAGCCCTTGGTGGGGCTGGACTCGAGGGGGGACCTCCACCGGGTGGCGGAGGAGCTTCCCGGGGCCCGGGTCCTCCTCCGGGTCAACCCCGACCTGCCCGTGAAGACCCACGGCCACCTGGCCACGGGCCGGGGGGAAAGCCAGTTCGGCGTCCTGCCGGAGGAGGTGCCCACGTTGCTTCGGGAGGCGCGGGAGCGAGGCCTGGAGGTCCTGGGCCTCCACCTCCACCTGGGCTCGGCCCTGGAGGACCCCATGGACTTCCTCCAGGGCTACCGGCTGCTCGAGGCCCTGAGGCCTGAGGTGGGGCCGCTTCCCGTGCTGGACCTGGGGGGCGGGTTCGGCCTGGGCCTGGACCTTCCCGCCCTGGCCCCCGCCATGGAGGCCCTGGCCCGGGCCTACGGGGCGGAGGTCTACCTGGAGCCCGGGCGCTACCTGGTGGCGGAGGCCGGGGTCTTGGTGGCCCGGGTGGTGGGGGTGAAAAGGACGCGTCGGCGCTACCTCCTCCTGGACGCCGGCATGACCACCCTGCTGCGCCCCGCCCTCTACGGGGCCCGCCACCCGGTCCTGCCCCTTTACCGGGGCGGGGAGGAGGAGGAGTACGACCTGGCGGGGCCCGCCTGCGAGGCTGGGGACGTGCTGGCCCGCGGGGTGCGCCTGCCCCGGCCCAAGGAGGGGGATGCCCTGGCCCTCCTCGAGGCGGGGGCCTACGGGGCCTCCATGGCCTTGACCTACCTGGACACCCCTAGGCCCCTAGAGCTCCTCTGGACGGGGGAGGCCTGGGAAGTCTTGCGGGCCCCGGACGCCTGGGAAAGCCTCTTGGCCGGGGAGGAGCCCTAAGGGGGCTAGCGGGCCAAAAGCCCGAAGAGGGCCCAGTGGTCCGGGAGGAGCTCAGGGTGCCACTGGACCCCCAGGAAGAGGGGGTGGCCCGTTAGCGCCACCGCCTCCACCAGGCCGTCCGGCGCCATGGCGATGGGCTTTAGGCCCCTTCCCAGGGCCTTGATCCCTTGGTGGTGGTAGGAGTTCACCGGGAAGCGTTCGGGGAAGAGATTGGAGAGGGGGCTTTCCGCCACCTGGCGCAGGTCATGGGCCAGGGTAGGTGGGGGGCTTTTCTGGTAGTGGTCCACCTGGGCGAAACCTTGGGACGGGAGGTCCTGGTAGAGGCTCCCCCCCAAGGCCACGTTCATCACCTGGACGCCCCGGCACACCCCCAGGGTGGGCAGGCCCTTCTCGGCGGCGTAGCGGGCGAGGAAGAGCTCGTGGGCGTCCCGCTCCGGGCTCACCTCCCCCAGCTTGGGGTGGGGCCTTTCCCCGTAATGCCCGGGGTCCACGTCCCCGCCCCCGGGGAGGAGGAGGCCGTCCAGGTGGGGGAGGATGGGCTCCAGGGCCTCGGGGGGTTGGGGGGGCAGGAGGACGTAGGCCAGTCCGTGATGGGCCAGGGCCTTTAGGTAGGGCTCCAGGACCCCATAGAAGCGGTAGGTCATGAGGCCCTCCGCCATGCGGAACTGGGTGGTCACGCCGATAAGGCGCATGGCTCCATCCTACCGAGACGTCTCCCCGCTTGTGTTGCGGCTGGGGTTAAAGTGACGCCTCCGCGGACTGAAGTCCGAGGCTACAAGATAGGCTTCGCCTGACCTCGGTTCAGGTCGCGGCCGAAACCGTGTCCACCGCCGAAGGCCCCGTTCAGCAGGATGGGGTGTGGGAGTTCCAAGATCACGCAAAATAATGTGTGCGGGGCACCCTCCACCAACCCCTGGCCTGGCTGTCCTCTTCATCGCGGGCTACTCCTCCCGCAGGCGGGGCCTAGAAAAGACCCGGGGAGGCGGACGCTCCCTGGAGCCGCTGATCTAGACCGGGAGGAAGCGTCTTGTCCCCTTAACTCTCCTGCTTCACTTCACAAAAGGAGGATCGCCCCTGGTCCCCTGGAGGGGGCCAAGGACCAGGGCGCTTCGCAAGTGGGTTAGCGTTGGTTAGGGTGCGAGGCAAGGGCTCTGGCCCATCTAGCCCTGCGGGGAATCCCCTCGAGACCCAACCCCTCTTCCTCCCGCTCCGCGGCCACCCGGTGGCGCTTCCCTCCCCAAGGGTGCGCCGTCGCCAGGTGAGGGCGAAGGCCACGGGTCAGAGCCCTGACCCAATGTTCTCCCATCGCTTTTCCAGCAAGCTCCCTATCCCCCAGGGGTATCCGGTCCAAAGGCCACACCGACCCCGGTTCAACCCTCCATTGCTCCTCTGACCGGGCGCGGCTCGCCCCCTCCATCTCCTAGGGAGCCAGGGAGAAGGGGTCCACGTGGGCGACGCCACGGTTCCTCAACCTTCCCCCATAAGGCGGCGGTGGAGCCGGGCCTAGCCCTGGGGAATCCGCCTCCTGAGGTGGACGTGGCCATGGGCTCGTCCCCTCGAGCCTCCTTGCCCAACAGGCTACGCCGCCCCCCAAGCCAGGGGCCCCTTGGGAGTGAGCAGGCCCTCCACCCTTTTCCCCCGCACCAGGGCGTAGATCACGGGCTCCTCCCCGAACCTCTGGGCCAGGGCCCAGGCCAGGGCCTCGAGGTCGTCCAGCGGAAGGATCACCAAACGTTAGCGCTGGGGCAAAAGGGCCGTGATCTCGGGGCGGCGGTAGAGGAAGGCGGAAACCTCCGCCCCCGCCTCCATCACCCGCCTCGCCGCTGGGCTGAGCTCTACCATGTTACCTCCCTCGAGCCTGGGCGGCCCGATAGTTCAATCTACTTCTGTATGCTGGAATACGTGAGCGAACCCTCGTTCCGGTACGGCCTGGAGCGCCTCTTTTGGGTCCTCCCTCACCCCGAAAGGCCCGGGAGGGCGGTCCCCTCCGCTTTGGACCTCCAAAAGCCCACCGTCCTGGTGGGGAGCAACGGCGTGGGCAAAACCAGCATCCTCCGCCTGGTGGCCTTCCTCTTCGGGCATCCCGACCCCGACAGCCTCGTGGGGGGAGGGCGGAGCTTCCTGGAGCTCTACCTGAACCCCTCCGCCGAGGAAGGCCCCCACAGGCGCCACAGCGGCTACGTCATGGGCCACTTCCGGGGACGGGAGGGCTACACCACGGTCATCGCCTACGCCCAGGGGCGCCAGTACCGCTACCTGGTCCTGCCCGGAAAGATCGAGCCCGAGATCCTGAAGGAGGGGGAGCGCTTCCTCAGCCCGGATGAGCTCCGCCAGCGCCTGGCCGCCAGGGGGCTGGTGGGGGAAAGCGTGCTGGAGGCCCGTAGCCCCCAGGCCTACGCCAGCCTCTTCGCCCACCGCTCCCGCTCCCCCTTGAGGGGCCACGCCTTCCCCTCCGGGCGCCGGAGCTCCCTGGGATGGTTCCTGGGGCTCTTCCTGGGGGAAACCCTGAAGGAGGAGTGGATCCGGAAATTCCTGGTGGGCCTGGCCCTGCCCCCCTCGGAAGAGGAAACCCAGGCCACGCCCGAGTTCGAAAGGCGCCTGGGGGAGGTCCGGCAGGAGCTAGAGGAGGTGGCCCAGATGGCCTCGACCATGCCCCGGGTGGAGGAGTACGGCAAGGCCCGGGAGGACCTCGAGGGCAACGTCCGCCGCTACGGCGCCCTCCGCCTCCGGGCGGAAGAGGCTTTGCCCTCCCTGGAGGAGAAGGCGAGGCGCTTGGAGGCGGAGGCGGCCCAGCTCGGGGAGGCGCTGGAACGCCTCGAGGGGGAGCGGGAGGAGCGCCTGGGGGAGTTGGAGCGGGCCATCCGGGAGCGCGCCAAAAGGGAAGGGCACCTCACCGAGGCCATAAGGTCCCGGGAGGAGACCCTCCATAAAGCCCAAGAGGCCCTAGCCCCCTGGCGCTCCCTCGTGGGCCCCTACCTGCCCCAGCGCCGGGAGGAGGTCCGCCGGGAGCTGGAACTGCTTGCGCGGGAGGCCACCGAAAGGCACGCCGCCTGGGAGGCGGAGCGCCAAAGGAGGCGGGCGGAGCGGGAGCGCCTCCGGGCGGAGGGCCTCCAGGAGCTCGCCAGGCGGCGGGAGAAGCTTTTGGAAGAGCTCAAGGAGGCGGAGGAAGCGGCCCGCGCCCGCCTGGAGGCCTGGCAGCGGGAGGAGGAAGGGCGCCTGGAAGCGGAGCGGAAAGCCCTGGAGGAGGCGCGCCTCAGGCTCCGGGAGAAGCGGGCCCGCCTCCAGGCCACCCTCGAGCCCGAGGACGCCGAGTGGCGCCAGGTCCGGGAGCGGATCGACGCCCTAAAGGAGGAGCTTAGGCTCCTCCAGAAAGCCCTCGAGGGGAAGCGGGCGGAACTGAAAACGGCGCGGGAGGACCTGAAGCGGGAGCGCCAAAACCTTGAGAGGATGCGGGAAGAGGTGGACAGGCTCCGGGCCGCCCTAGGGCGCCTGGCCCGGGAGGGCTCCCTCCTCCGCTTCCTGGAGCGGAACGTGCCGGGCTGGGAGGAGGGGGTGGGGAAGCTCCTCGCCCCGGAACTCCTGGAGCGGGACGACCTGGAGCCCCAGCTCATCTCCCCACCCCCCCTTCCCCAGGGACGGGTGGGGGTGGGGGAGGTGTCCCTCCACACCGCCCCCCTGCCCGCCCCGGCCAACCCCCTGGCGGAGCTCAAGGCGAAGCTGGAGAAAGCCGAGGCGGCCCTGCGGCAAAGAGAGGCTACCCTACCCCAGTCCGAAGCCTGGGTCAAGGGGCTGGAGGAAGAGGTCCAAGCCCTGGAGGGGCGGGAGCGGGAGCTCGGAAAGAGCCTGGAGGACCTCGAGGGGTGGCGGAAGGAGCGAGAGCGGGCGTTCCGGAGGGAGCGGGAGGCGGAGCTCGCCCGCCTGGGCAAGGAGCTAAAGGAGGTGGAGGCGAAGCTCGAGGCCCTGGCCCAGCGCCTCGAGGGCCTCCGGCAGGAGGGGAAAAAGCGCCTGGCCGAGGCCCTGGAGGGGGCCCGCAGGCCCTTCCGGGAGCGCCTGGCCGCCCTGGAGGAGGAGGCGAAGGCCCTGGATAAGCCCGCGGCGGAGGAGCCCCCTCCGGAGCTCCGCTCCCTGGAGGAGCGCCGCCGGGTCTTGGAGGAGGAGCTTCGGAACCTGGAGAAGGCCCTCGAGGCTTGGGAGGCGCTAAAGCGGGCGGAGCGGGAGGCCGAGGCACTCCCCGCCCTGAAGGCGGAGCTGGCCCAGGTCCAAGCGGACCTCGCCCGCCTTGAGGAGCGCAAAAACGCCCTCAGGGCGGAGTACAGGGAGCGGGAGGAAGCCCTCCGGCGCAGGCGGGATGAGGTGCGCCGGGAGGCGGAGGCGGCCAGGGCGATGCTTGGGGCCCTGAAAAAAGCCCTGGCGGACACGCCCCAGGTGGCCGAGGTGCGGGAGCGCCTGGCCCTCCAGGTACCCCGCTCTGCCCGGGCAGCGGAGCCCCCCTTCCCCGAGCTCCCCCCGGAAACACCCCAGGGGGAGGCCCTGCGGGGACTTTGGCAGGAGGTGGAGCGGGCGGAGGAGCGGGTGCGACACCTGCGGGACCGCCTCAAGGGGGTCTTCCGGCGCTTGGACCTGGAAGACCCCCTTCCCGAGGAGCTCAAGAGGCACTACCAGGCCCGGGGCCTGGCCCTCTCCCGGAGCCTGGCTGCCCAGGTCCAGTTCCTGGAGGCCAAGCTGACCCAGATCCAGGCCGCCCGGAGGCGCCTGGCCCGGCTGGTGGGGGAGATGAGGGCCAGGCTGGCGAGCTTCGCCTTCCCCAGCGTCCGCTGGGCGGAGGTCCACCTTAAGGACGGCGGGGAGGAGCAGGAGAAGGAGCTAGAAGAGGCCCTGGACCGCCTCAGGGATGGGGTGGCGGCGGTGGTGGACCACTTCGAGCACCCCGACCTCCAGCCCCTCTTCCCTGTGGGGGACCTCCAAGGAAGCCTGCGCCACCTGGAGCGGGTGGGGAAGCGCTATGCCGAGGTCCCTGTGGAGGAGCTCCTTTCCCAGAGCTTTCGTCTGGCCTTTGTGCTGGAGCGGGGAGGGAAGCGGGTGCCCCTGGAAAGCCTGGCCAAGCTGAAGGGGGTGGTGTCCACGGGGCAGGGGGTGGCCCTAGGGCACGCCCTGGCGGCCTCCGTGGTAAGCCTCCTGGACGGGGGGGCCCAGGTGCGCCTTCCCCTGCTGGTGGACGAGCTGGGGCGCCTGGACGGGGAAAACGCCGCGGCCCTCTTCCGGGGGCTGGAGGCGTTGGGACTCACCCTGCTGGGGGCGGTGCCCAGCAAGGAGGTCCTGGCGGAGGTGGCGGGCCGGGTCGACTTCCAAATAAGGGAGGTGCGGAGCATGGCGGTGAGGCCCTCCGAGGGCGTGGCGGTGGGCACGGTGGCGAGGAGGCGGGCATGAGGGAAGCCGAGTGGGCTGAAGCCCTTTTTCACCTGCGGCGGCGGGGATTCGTGCGCCAGGACGGGGACGGAGAGGAGCGGCGGGCCTTCGCCCTTCTGGAACGCCACCAGGCGGAGGTGAGGGCCCACCTGGAGGCGGAGGGGATCCTCCTTTGGGCCCTTCCCCCCGAGGAGCCCATGGTGTTCGTCCTCGTTCCATCCCCCTCCTACGAGGAGTTCCTGCGGAGCTCCAACCGGGCTACCCTTCGCGAGCGGGCGGAAGCCCGGCTCAAGGCCTACCTCTTCCTCAAGCACCTCCTCCTGGGAACCAGCTGGGCAGACGTGGGCCCAGGCTTCCGCTTCCATCCCCGGGCCGACCAGGTGCGCCACCTCCTCCTCCTAAGTGGGGACCGCTCCCAGTACGAAGCCTTCCTGCGGGCGGAGAAGTATCTGGAAGGGGATGGAGACGAGGACCTCCTAAAGGCCTGGGACAAGCTCCTGGAAGACCTGACGGACTGGGGCCTCCTGCGCCGGGAGGGCGGGGAGGTTTACGCCCTTTCCAGCCTGGCCCTCCTCTACGAGGAGGTCCTGGCCCGGGCGGGGAAGGAGGCGTAGGCGTGGAGCATGCGGTACGCCTAGCCCGCAGGCGCTTCCAGGAAGCCCTGGGCCTTCTGACCCGGCTGGAGGTGCGGGACTTCCTCGCCCGCCTCATCCTCCACGAGGAGGGGTACGAGGAGGCCCCGCCCCCCCCGGAGGAGGAGCTCCTCAGGAGGCTCGTGGACTACGGCCTGGTCCTGGCCCAGGAGGAAGGGGGTTTCCGCCCCTCCCGCTGGCTGGTGGAGTTCTTCCACGAGGCTTCCAAGGGCTACCTCCGAAGCTTCGTGGATGCGGGGAAGCAGGCCAGCGAGGTGTTGGGGGCCTTCGCCCGGGCCGAGGAAACCCTGGAGGGCCTTAAGAAGTCCCTGGAGCAGAAGCACCTCAACAACGCCCTGAACTACCTGCGGAGGCACCGGGAGGTCCTGGGAGAGCTGGACGCCCGCCTCCGGCAGATCCCCGAGGGGTTGCGCCAGCTGGTGCGGGTGGACGTGGAGGCCAAGCTGGCCGACGGGCGGATCACCCTGACGGAGGCCTGGGCCCGCTTGTGGGAGGTGCAGGAGAAGGCGGGGGTGGTCCAGGAGTCCCTGGAGCGGCTGGACCGGGGGCGGGAGAGCCTGGAGGCCCGCTGGGCCCCCCTCAGGGAGCACCTCGCCGGGGTGGACGGTCCCCTGCGGGCGGAGTGGAGGCGGGCGGAGGAAGCCCTCCTCCGGCTCAGGACCACCACCAAGGCCAAGGCGGCGAAGGATATCGACGACGCCATCCGCTTTTTCCAGCGCCTGGACGAAACCCTCGCCCGGCAGGTGCAGGCGCGCCGGGAGGTCTGGGAGCGCCTAGAGCGTTTGACGAGGGAGGGCCTCGAGGGGATGGCTGTGCCCCTCTTTTCCGAAACCCCCCGCTTCCTGGTACCGGCGGAGGAGCGTTGGGGGGCCCTGCGGCTGGACTGGACGGAGGCCCCGGAGGAGCCCCTGCCCCTCCAGGTCCTGGAGCCGGAGGCGGTCTTCGCCGAGGAGGCGGAGCCGGAAACCCTCCGGGAGCTTGCCGAGGCGTTCTTGGCCTCTTCCCATCCCACCCTGCGGGCCTTCGCCGCCGAGCGGGGGCTATCGGAACCCCTGGAGGACCTCTTAGCCCTCTACCTGTACGAGCGGGGGGAGAGGGGGGAGCTTAAGGGGCTTCGCTTCGTCACCGAAAGCGACGGCTGGACCCTGTGGCTCCGGGAGGTGCGCCGTGAAGAGGCTTCAGGCTATCCGGGAGAAGCTGAAGCGGAAGGGGCGATGCCTGCTTAGCGGGGAGGAGGCGCAGGCCTTGGGGGACCTTCTTCCTCCCTTGGCCCAAGCGGGGTTCCTCCGCTACCGGGAGGGGTGGTGGGAGCTCACCGCCCAGGCCCTTCCCCTCCTGGAGGAGCGCCTGGCCCTTTACAAAACCCCTCCCGCCTCCAGGAAGGAGGCCTACCAGCGCCTGGGGGACGACAAGCGCTCCGCCCCCCTTTTGGGCCTCGAGGTGGCGGCCCGGGGGGTGGGGCGGGGGCGGGAAGCCTTGGGCCTGGCCCCGGCCTTCCCCGAGGGGGCCTACGCCGTCTTCCCCTGGGAGGGGTTTCTCGAGCGCATCCGGGGGTTCCCCTTGGTCCTGGTGGAGAACCTCGAGGCCTTTCTCCGGTACCGCTTCGGGGGGCTTCGGGTTCTGGGGGAAGGGGAGGAGCGGGAGCACCCGGCGGACTTCGTCCTGGTTTACCGGGGCGACCCCAGGGCCCGTCCCCTCCCCTGGGGGGAAGCCCTAAGGGCGCACCCGGGGGAGGTCCTCCTCGCCTTCGACCTGGACCCGGCTGGGCTCGCCATGGCGGCGGGGCTAGCGGCGGAGCTTCCCCGCTGGGGCCTGGTGGTGCCCGAGGGGCCCCTCCGGCAAGCCCTCTACCGGGAGGCCACGGCCAAGCCCGAGATGCGGGAGCGGTATCGGCGCCAGGTGGGGCGGGTGGACCCAGGCCGCTTCGCCCGGGAGCCCTTCGCCTCCTTGTGGGAGGAGCTCGCCCAATGGGCGGTGGCGGTTCCCCAGGAGCGCTACCTGGTCTGAGGGCGCCATGATTGTGAGGGGCTCGAGGATAGAATGAAAAAGGTAGCCCTGGGACTGTCCCACTATCCCTCCGGGCGGAACGCGCTACGCCATGGTGAAGGAGTACGAAACCATCTAGGAGGTGGGTTGTGCGCAGGCTTTCTCTAGTCTTGGTTGCGGTGGGGTCCCTTCTCCTGGGGGGATGTAACCTTCTGAACTGGGCGCGTACGGACTATGTTGAGCTATTTTACTACCCGAAAGACCCCAAGGTCTGTCCGGAGGGCATTCTCGTTCGCATGGACATTGTGGAACCGGACTCGGTTTTGGGCGTGTATTACGACGACGGTCCAAGCGCAGACTTCTTGACGCCCGTACTCAGGCTAAGCGAAAACTCCTTCCTCATAACCAAACCCGCAATATTTCCAGAAAATCCAGGGGAGATAGACAGGGAGGGTCCTTGGATCTATCAGCGTAGGGGGTACTACGCAGTAACCCTAATGAGCGTGCATAGTCAATACACCTTGGGCTTGCCTAGTAAATCGCCTTGTACCCCGGCGGGGGAGGGAGAAGGGAAAGGAGAACCCTCAGCGCGTAGACCACAAGCTCCAAGAGCGCACGCACCCTCGCCGTCTTGGGCTCGCGCTCAAGGAGATACCCACCCCCAAGCCGCGTCTTCATCCCCCCAAACACCCCCTCCACCACCCCACGAAACCGGTACACCCCAGGGTCCCACACCTCCCGCCCCCAGGCCCGCAACCCCTCCCGCACCTCGCCTCCGCCCCGCAACCGGATCTGGGGACTAAGCCCCAGCTCCGCTACCCTCTCCCACACCTCCCGCCCGTCAAACCCCGCGTCCGCCAGCAACCTTCCCCCACGGGGACGAAACCTCCCCAAGGCCCAAGCCCCCAGAACAGGGTCCGGCGCGTACCCCGCCCCCACACTCCCCCCAAAGGGCCAGAGGAGCTTCCTCCGCCGCTCCCACCGCACCAGGGCCAGGAGCCGGCTATGCCCCCGCGCCCGCCGCGCCTCCGCCCCCCGGCGGTACCGCAGAATTTGGTCCTCGCTCCGGTAGCTCAGGCCGGTGGTGTCCATGAGGTAAAAGGGGGTCAGGGTCTTGGGGCGGGAGGTGGGCCTCCACCTCCTGGGCCAGGCGGTGGAGGAGGTCCTCCAGGAGGCTCGGGTCTAGGTGGTGGAGGGCGTAGCGGGCGAGGGATGGAGGGGAGGGGAAGGGTTCTTCCATCAGGTCATGAAGGAGGGCTTCGGTCTTGCGGTAGGTGAGCTTGTAGAAGACGCGAAAGAGGAGGAGGGCGAGGTAGAGGGCGTGGGCGTAGCGCCAGGGTCTGCCCCTTCGGCCCTTGGGGGTGGGAGGGGCGACCTCCTGGGCCAGGCGAAGGCAGTGGGTGAGGACCTCCTTGGGGCTTGGTTCTCGTCGGGGAAAGCCGCGCTTGCCCATGGCTCTAGGATGAATGACTCGGGGTGGAGTTTGCAAGGCAAGCCCATACACCTTCCACTTCTATTGCCACGGAAGCGGGCGGCCACAGGACGAGAGCTTCACCTTTTTAAGTGCAGATCGGGGAGGTAGGCTCTTCCTCATAGAAGACCCCAACCGCCCCTCGGGCTTTGCGGTACGCTACATCGATTACCGTCAGGAATAGGACACAGGCTTTGCCCTTACACGCCCCTCCCTGTTTGGGGGGGCTTAGCCCTTTCATCGTCACGGGGGCTCGAGGATAGAATGAAGGCCATGAGGGAGCTCATCGCCGCCGACCCCGAGGTCATGCTCGGCAAGGCCGTGGTGGCGGGCACCCGCATTACCGTGGAAGAGATCCTCCGCCGCTTGGCCGCTGGGGAGGGCCCTGAGGAGATCCTCGAGGCCCCCCCCCGGCTCACCCCGGAGGGGCTACGGGCGGCCCTCTTGTGTGGGGCGGAGGTCCTAGGCGGGCTACTGCGAGCTTCCTGAGGGCAAAAGGAAAAGCCCCCGGTCATCAAGCCGGGGGCTTACGTCCGATGGCGGCTAGGGAAGGGTGTAGCTGTTGCCCAGGCCGTTGACCTCCACGTTTGCCAGGGCGAGGTCCACGCCCTGGAGGGCGCTTTCAGAAGGAAGAACCCCACCCATGAAAAGCTCTTCCCAAGCGAAGTTCGTGGCGTTGCGAATCAGGGCCGTAGCCGCTACCCTCCTGGAGGAAGCCGTGGTGTCCTCCTGGTAACCGAGCTGTGCGCCCGCATCGGGAGGGGCGTAGGTGGTGCCGTTGCTTCCGGGGAAGAAGGTGGCGTAGAGGACGATCGAGCCTCCCGTGGTGGCGTCCTTCAGGAAGCCCCAAGCCTGAAGGGCGTAGAGGCGAGCGTCTGGGTGGTTCAGGGTGAAGGTGGAGCCGGAAACGCTCAGGGAGCCAGAGGGCCAAGGCTGGGGCACGGCGACGTTCCAGTCCTGCCCACCCGTGTCCTTGAGGGCGAACAGGTTCTGTCCCCCGCCTGTAGCGCTGATCTCGGCGGAGAACAGGCCCACGTACACCCCTCCTTCAGCGCTGGAAAGGGTTCCGTAGCGGTTGATGCCCCCCATGAAGGCCGCATCCTTCATGCCGTTCTTGAAGTAGAGCACATAGGCCCAACCCTGGGCTCCCTGGGGGAGGGTGGCGCTGATGGCCCGGACGGCGTCGAAGGGTTGCCAGCCTTGGTTGTCCACGGTGTAAGTCTGCCCGCCCTGCACGTTGAGGTTCACCCGCTTCCACCCTAGGGGCAGGACGTCCGTGGGTGTGTTATTGACAACGGTCACCCGGTGGACGGTGAAGACCAGGTCTTGGGAGCCAGCCGGGTGGTAGGCGTTGATGGTGGTTTGGCCTCCAGACAGCGGCCTCATGCTATTGAAGCTAAGCGCCACGATGTCCCCGTCCTGCACCGTGGTGTTCCCGATGGTGGCAGGCACTTGAACGACGAAGCTAGCGGAAACGTAGTTGCTGGTCTGGGGAGCGTAGCAGGTGAGCGGCACCCGGCTCAGCTGCGCGGGGTTAGCCTTGACGTGGTAAAGGGCGTCCTGGTACAAGGCGTCCCTGCACCGGGCCACCACCTGGTACTCCCCGCTCGCCTGGAAGGTGGCCTGGCCGTTTGTGAAGTTCAGGGCCTGCCAGCTTCCCGAGCCCACCCGGTAGAAGGCCCCCTGGAGGGTGCCCTGGGGGTCCACCAGGGTCACGGTGACGGTGGCGCTGCCGCCGCCCCCGCCCCCCTGCACCGTGAGGGTCAGGGTGGCGGTCCTATCCGGCTGCCCCTGGGCCCGCCCCTTGAGGGTCAGACTGTACTGCCCCGCGGGCACCTGCGCCCCCACCTGCAGGGTCAGGGCGCTGCTGTTCCCCGCGGCGGGGTTCGGGTTGAAGGACCAGGCGATCTTGTCCGGAGCCGGGCCCGTGGCCAGGGGCGCGTTCCCCTCCACAGAGAGGGTAACCGCCCCCGTGAAGTTCTGCCGGACAACGGCGACCTCCACCTGTCCCTGGCCCCCCTGAACCACGGTAAGGGCGCTTTGGGCCGGCTGGAGGGTGTAGCTGGCCGTCCCCCCGCCGCCCCCGCCCCCACCGCTTCCACCGCCACCCCCACTGCCGCCCGAGCCCGTGCCCCCCTGGCCCCCGCAGGCGGCGAGGACGAGGGCCAGGGCTACACCGAGAAGGGTCAAACGTCCATGCATCGCTTCACCTCCATAGCGTGGGGGGTCCCCCGTATCTATTGTATCCATGGCGTACCCGAGAGGGGAAAGGTAGCGCCCCTTACCGCCGCCCCTACCCACCTTCGGGGAACGGGTAGCGAAACCAGGACACGGACACGGGAAAGCGCAACCCCCTGAGGTACACCCGGCTCCTTTGGCGGCGCAACCGGGAGAGGAGAAGTCCCCCACCGTCTTGTGGTCCCACCGCGTTCCCACGATCCCCTCAAACCCCATGGCTCTTGCCCCATCTGGGAAGGGAAGGGTACTGAAGGCGGCATCCGCCGTCACCAGGAAGCGGAAGGCTTTGCGGAGCCAAGGAACGATGGCATCGGAGAGCGAGGAGGGAGAAGGCCTTCTCCCCCGCGCCCCGTCAGAGGCGGTAGGTCCAAGGGATGAGAAAATTTCCGTAGACCCGGTAGACCCCTACCAAGCGGCGGCCCCACTTCCTGTGGAAGAAGGAGGGGAGCAAAGGCTTAAAGCGGCCCCGCCTCTCCAGATGGCCCCTACGGGGCTGATCCAGGGAGACCAGGTCCAGGACCGCCTGGAGCCCGGGCTTGGAGCCTCGTTGCTGCCCGGCCTTATCCCGGGATTTTCCCCCTCCTTGTGGGCGAGGCGGGCTAGGGTCCGGGTGCGCCAGGGGTAACGGTTGAAGGAGCGGGAGAGGGCAACAAGGGATTGGGTGGGACTGTGCTGGGGCCCGGCCTTGGCGGTGCTTTGGCGGAGAAGGAGGAGGAAGGCTTTGAGGGAGGCTTGCGGAAGGGCCACGATGGCCGAGGTCAGGGCTGAAGGGCGCAACTTGAGTGAAGATGGAAAGCCCACGATCTCTTTGAAGTCCCCCGGTGCGCACCAACTGGCACAACGGTTGGGCTTGGCGTTCCCAGGCCAAGAGGGGGTGGTAGAACGCTCGCTTCCCCGCCTCCGAAGGGGCCGCTGAAGGCGTGGGGAAGGGTGCAGGGTGGGGGCACGGCCTGGGCCGCTCCATCCCTTGGGCGACATGTGAACCCGCACGGATTGGGCTCCTGGAGGGGCGCGTGGCTGGGAGCGGGTACTGGGGAACTCGGGCGCTTGGGGGGAGCGCTTCCTTTGGGTGGCGCACCTCGAGGCCCAACGCATCTCTTTTCGGGGCTCCCCCTTGTCCTCCCCCTACTCCAGGGGCCCCTCCGCCTGGGCTCCTGCTTCGAAGGGTGGGTCTGACCCTCCATTGAGCTCAACCAAACCTGAGTGTCCGAGGCCGGTTAAGGAACCTGTAAGCCCCCCTGGGGAGGATGAGGGTAGGGACCCGGGAGGGTTCCCTAGTTGGAGGTGGCGTCATGCGGAAGACGAATTGGCTTTTAGCTTTGGGCCTCGCCCTGCTCCTCGCCGCCTGCGGGGGCGGGGCCGGAGGAAACGGCGGGGGAAGTGGCAACGGGGGTAGCGGAACCCGAACCGATCTGAGCCTTGTGAGCGTCGATCCACAAGATCCCCACGTTCGTCAGGGAAAGACGTTGTCCCTCACCCTCACCCTGGCTTCCCAAAGCGGCTTCCAGGGGCAGGTCACCCTCCAGGTGACGGAAGGGGGCCAACCCCCCACCTGGCTCAGCCCCACCTCGGTGGAGCGGACGCTGAACGTGCCGGCGGGGGGACAGGTGCAACAAACGCTAAACGTCGCCATAGCCCCGGACGCCCCGGCTGGACCCCACACGCTAAAGGTGGGTGTGGTCTACGGGGAGGGGTCCGCTGAGAGGGATCTCACGGTCACCGTGACCCCGCTTTGGACCATCGTGGAACCCGTCGTGGACCCTTCTCTTCTAAAAGTCAAATACAGCAACGGACGCTTTCTGGCCTTGAGCGCACTGTGGCAAACCCAACGTCTGCAGGACATTTGGATCTCCGCCGATGGCCGGACCTGGTCGCGGGTGAGCATCGATCCGGGTGAATCTCGCCTTTCGGACATCGCATACGACGGAAGCGGCACCTACCTTGCGGTGGGGCCCGACAGCACCGTGCTCCAGTCCCAGGATGGGCAGACGTGGTCCAGGGTAAACACCCCATTCAGCCGCTTTGCGGTCCTCACTAGCGTGGTTTACGCCGCCGGCAAGTGGGTCCTCGGGAGCAACTACGGTATCCACCTTTATGACGGAACCGATTGGCAGACTATCGTCCCTACCGGCCAAGACCACGCTCTGGATGATGCTCTCTTCGTAGCCTACGGCAACGGCAAGTTTGTGGTGGCGGGAAGGGGCGTCGGCAGCAACCAGTCCGGTGTGGGGGAGGGGCTTGTCATCTACACCTCCGAGGACGGGGTGACCTGGCGGCAGACCTTCTTCTACCGAGATCCCTACTACTCCACAGCCTACCCGAGGAGTCTCATTTACGATGCCGAAGAGGGACGGTTCCTCTTGGCGGGGGACACCCAGGGAAACATCAGCCAATTCTTCGTGTTCGCCTCCCCCGACGGGAACCGATGGCAGCCCATCCACGGGGGTGGCCTCCCGGTTGCCACACGGGTGCGTGGCCTTGCCTTCGGGAGCGGCACGTATCTCCTAATCATAGAGAGGCCGGAAGGCCCAGTGGTCTACTCCATCAACCCGGGAGTTTCTGGTGAGCGGCGAGAACCCATCAGTGGCATCTTTAGCTTAGCCTACGGGAACAGCCAGTTTATTGGGGTCGGAACGAGCATCGCTATCCGCCAGCCTTGAGGGGGAGCGAGAAAACGCGAGAAGGTAACCACGAGGAAGTTGGCTTGAATTTCAAGTCTAGCCCTTCTCCCTCTCCTCGCCGCCTGCGGAGGGCAGGGGGGCACGGGCTCGGGCGGCGGAGGAAGTGGCGGCGGTGGGGGTGGAGGCGGCGGGAGCGGCGGCACGAGTGGTACCGTGAACACGCCGGGGGGCCAGGTGCAGGTATCCCTCCAGGGGGGCACCTTCACCCGAGGGCCTTCCCCCACCCAGGTGACGGCCAGCGGCTACCAGACCCCCTACGGGGGCATCGCCTTCACCGCCCGCCTTCCCCAGGCGGGGGGGACGCTCACGGTGACCCTGACCTTCCCCCGGGACATCCCCCAGGGGGCGGTGCTCCTCAAGTGCCTGAATGGCGGCTGCAGTCCCATCCACCCACATTCCGCACCCCCTTCACTCCAGCAGGTAATATCGCCCGGCCCCCAGGAGGCGCGCCGCGGTCTCGTGATGGGGAGCCAGGTTGAGGACGAACCACCTGCCCCCCAGCTCCACCAGTC
>NZ_BSRG01000012.1 GCF_040363165.1 Thermus sp. LT1-2-5
CAGTCCTATCTGATCCAGGATGCTGGCCACCAGGCCCAGGTGGCCCAGGTCGTACACCTGTAGGTTGGGTGTGGTTTCCATCCCAAAATCCTAAGGCCAAGGGAGAGGGGTGCGGAATGTCGGGTAAGTACGGACCTATCTTGGATTTCACCCCTGCGGATTACGACTGGATCATGGACACCAACATGCGAACCAGTTTTCTCGTTACCCGGGCCTTTCTACCCCCTCTCCTGCAAAAGGGATCCGGGGACCTGGTCTTCATAGCCTCCGTGGCGGGCCTCAGAGGCTTGCCCCAGGAGGCTGTTTACTGTGCCAGCAAGTTCGCCCAGGTGGGCTTCGCCCAGGCCCTTGACCACGAGCTTAGGCCCAAGGGCATTCGGGTAAGCGTAGTGGCTCCCGGCGGGGTGAACACCGAGTTTGCTTGGGGTACCGGGAGAACCCCAGGAGACCCCCGCCTAAACGCCTTCCTGCGCCCGGAGGAAGTGGCGGAGGCGGTGATTTTCGCCCTGAGCCAGCCCCCGCATGCCCGTGTCTTCCTTATCGGATTGAGACCTATGGTGGAGCCCCTCTAAGTTGTTTGCTTATTTTGGTTCTTGGTCTTCAGACACTGGGGTACATATTTCTGGAGACTACTTTTCGATGCATTTGCCGTTTCTTGGGCAGAGGCGATGTGGATCTTGACGTCTAGTAAAGCTCCCTTGAGCGCTTCCCGCACCATTACTGGTCCATCCCCACGCGTGTGGGGACTACGTGGCCGCATATCGGCTACCACTACCTGGTCTAGGTCCATCCCCACGCGTGTGGGGACTACGCTAAGGGTGCATTCCACCTCAACACGGGGTTCGGTCCATCCCCACGCGTGTGGGGACTACCCTTGGGCACACCAAGGCGATGTACATCGGCCGGTCCATCCCCACGCGTGTGGGGACTACGGCTAGGATAGCGGCTATGGCCGAGGAAATCACGGTCCATCCCCACGCGTGTGGGGACTACGGCATACGCCTGTTCCCACGGGCCAACTAACGCGGTCCATCCCCACGCGTGTGGGGACTACGTACACGGGAGGTGCGACGTGGTTAGGTTAGACGGTCCATCCCCACGCGTGTGGGGACTACGGGGCGTTATACACGATGGCCGCCGTGGGCAACGGTCCATCCCCACGCGTGTGGGGACTACTTTCCGGTTTGCGGGGCGCTTGCCCCGCGCTCGGTCCATCCCCACGCGTGTGGGGACTACCCCATCAAGCGCTTGCGGGGCATATACGCCGCAGGTCCATCCCCACGCGTGTGGGGACTACATAGTACCCGGAAACCACGATTACCAAAGGGCCGGTCCATCCCCACGCGTGTGGGGACTACAATGGCAAAGGCGGCGGTGGCCAGGGGCAAACGGTCCATCCCCACGCGTGTGGGGACTACTGAATGGGCATCATGAGGCGAATGTACGGGTTCGGTCCATCCCCACGCGTGTGGGGACTACCGTACCCCTCCTTCTTGACCATCCTAACCTCCGGTCCATCCCCACGCGTGTGGGGACTACTGGAAGCGCACCCCGGGGAGGCCACGCCTGAGCGGTCCATCCCCACGCGTGTGGGGACTACACTTGACCAGGACGCTAAAAACCCCGCCTGACCCCCCTCTAAGTATCTAAAAGGGAGCTATTCCGGAGTTTGCTTGTCAAGATCCCCGCGCAAGCCTTTGCTGAGGCGTTCTAGCTTTTGCGCTTTGCGTAGTGCCTCGGCGTTGCGCACCGTCACGAAAAGTATACTATCAAAACCCCACAGGTGCTGGTCCACGTACCCGCGAAGCAGTTTTGGCCGATATTCCCCATACGTCCGCTCTCTACCTGTCGCGGGATCAGCGAGGTTTCTAGGTACCCTACCCCAGGAGTCGGTTTCCCCGGAGCCTCAAATGCCTTGACTGACCACAGCGGCTTGACAGCAATGATGGCGAAGCTTAAGATGCTAGCGAAATAACCCTAGGGGGTGATGGGCATGGCCACCCTGACCATCCGCAACCTGGACGAGGCCACCAAGCGGGCCCTGCGGCTTCGGGCGGCCCTCCATGGGGTTTCCATGGAGGAGGAAGCCCGGCGCATCCTCCGGGCCGTTCTCCTGGGCACTCCCTTTCCCCAAGGGCTCGGCACCCACCTGCGCCAGCGGTTCCAAGGTGTGGCCGACGAGACCTTCCAAGTGCCCCCCCGCCGGAGACCTCGCAAACCGCCCCAGCTAGCGTAAGCGCCCATGATCCTCCTGGACACCAACGTGCTCTCGGAGTTTATCCGGCCCCAGCCATCGGAGCGGGTGGTGGCTTGGCTAGACCGGCAAAGCCCCGAGAGGGTTTGGGTGTCTGCCATCAGCCGCGCTGAGATGGAGCTCGGGTTGGCCCTAATGCCGGAGGGTAAACGGAAAAGGGCATTGAGGGAGGCCATCCGGGCCATGTTTGAGGAGGACTTCGCCGGCCGGTGCCTTCCCTTTGACGAGGCGGCCGCCGTCCACTACGGGGGCATCGTGGCGGCCCGGCAACGGAAGGGCAGGCCCATCAGCGTGGAGGATGCCCAGATCGCCGCCATCGCCTTGGCCCACCGGATGACGCTGGCCACGCGAAACGTCGCCGACTTCTCGGGAATCCCGGGCCTGCGCCTGGTCAACCCCTGGGAGGCCTGAGGAGGGGAGATCGGACCTGACCGGTATACGCCCTTTGGGGAAGACATCGCCACATGCCCCTGCGGGAGGTTTTGGGCCAAGTCCCCAACCTTACGAGGTAAGCACCTCTCATATAGGCGTTTTCGCTCCCCCTATACACTCCCTGCCCCTGTCCAACGAACACCGTGACCGGAACCTTCGCAAGGTTGCTGGTCAGTACGGTATCCGTGCCAAATACGCACTCCTGCACTCCCACAGACCCAGGCCCCGGTTCGACCAGGTTTACCATGGGTGGCACAGAATGAGTCACTGAACTATCTAAAAGCTACTGTGTCCCTGGTAAGGGCCTGTAAAAGGGAGGAAAGCGATGGAGTGTAAACTTCTGGGCAATACTCGTTATTGGTTGATACCCACGTGCGTGGGGACTACGTTCGTATGGGCGACCGTTGTGGAGGGTTGTACGGTCCATCCCCACGTGCGTGGGGACTACTTAGCCGCCCTGTCCCGCATGGGCTACAAAGACGGTCCATCCCCACGTGCGTGGGGACTACGGTGAGGCAGTTTCTGCCTCTTATATTGAGGCCGGTCCATCCCCACGTGCGTGGGGACTACTAGGGGGGGGCTCACCATGAGCCCCCCCTAGCCGGTCCATCCCCACGTGCGTGGGGACTACATTGAGGGACCCGCCGGTGAAATGGCCCGCATCGGTCCATCCCCACGTGCGTGGGGACTACGGCCAGGGCCTGATGGGAGAAATGTTTGTGGACGGTCCATCCCCACGTGCGTGGGGACTACCGGCGCCCAAGGGTCCCTAGCCATCACGCCCCCGGTCCATCCCCACGTGCGTGGGGACTACTATAGCTAGTCTGCAGACTGGGTAGGGGGGGGCGGTCCATCCCCACGTGCGTGGGGACTACGGGGGGCCATTAGTAGCCGTAGGGGTGGTGAGCGGTCCATCCCCACGTGCGTGGGGACTACGGTTAGGGCTAGCGGGGTTTGGGGGTCCGGTTCGGTCCATCCCCACGTGCGTGGGGACTACCTCATATTTGCGAGGTCCTCCACGGAGCGAACCGGTCCATCCCCACGTGCGTGGGGACTACGGGGGCGACAATCTCCCACGTGCCGTACTTCGTCGGTCCATCCCCACGTGCGTGGGGACTACAGTTCACTACCCCGCATATTGCCCACGGTATCCGGTCCATCCCCACGTGCGTGGGGACTACGACCGCCCATGAATGGCCTACCCTCGAGGAGGCGGTCCATCCCCACGTGCGTGGGGACTACGCGGATAATGGGCTCAAACCTCTTCAGACCCTCGGTCCATCCCCACGTGCGTGGGGACTACACATGGCCTAGACGGCAAAAATTCCTGCTCCCCCCCTGCTAAGTATCTAAAGTGGACTTAATGCAAGAAGGGCTATTGGAAGTAGGCTTTCAAGATCCCCACTAGGCCCCTTTCTTATGCGCAGCCAAGCGACCCAAGGCCTAGTTGGGTTTATAATACCACGCTTGCAAGCCCCTCTGGGTTTAGACTTGCTAAGAGATGGCGAACCTGCCCAAAGCTGCTCGCCTATTGCAACTAATTGAGAGGCTTAGTCTCAGGCCGCATCGGGTGAGTGAACTGGCGCGCCAGTTCGGCATAAGCGAGCGTACAGTAGAAAGGGACCTCGAGGCCCTTGTCCTCCAAGGCTATCCCCTGGAGCGGGTGAGCCGTGGCCTGTACCGGATCCCAGACCGTCCTCCGCCCCTCCACCCTGTGGAGGCTTTGGCCCTCTTCGCCGCTGGCCGCTTGCTGTACCACCAGGCTCCGACTCGGCAATACGGGGCGGCCCTGGAAAAACTGGCCCGTATGCTCCCCGAACCCCTGCGGGACCTCCTCCTTCGGAGCACGCAAGGCTTGGCCGAGCGCAGGGGCGATAGCCGGAACCTGGAAATGGTGGCGCGAGCCCTTCTAGAGCGAAGGGTGCTAGCTTTTGAGTACCGATCTGGTGGGTCGAAGAACTGGCGGCCCAAGGAGCTATTGGTGTACTTTCTGGAAGCAAACCGAACCAACCTGGGGCTTTACGCCGTGGGGTACGAGCGTAGCTACCACCGTTCCGTCCTCACTTTCAAGCTTTCCCGCATGCGCAACGCCCGGCTTCTAGACGAGGACTACGAGCTTCCCAAGGACTTTGACCCCAACCAATACTTCCGCCAAGCCTGGGGCGTGGTGGGGGTGCGTCAAGAAGCTGTGGACATCCGCCTTCGCTTCGCTCCCGAGGCGGCGTGGCGGGTATTGGAGGGGGATTACCCAGGCCTGGAAATTGAGCGGGAACTGCCCGATGGTGGGCTCCTGGCCCGCCTAAAAGCCGCCCCTTTTAAAGGGGGCGTGCCGTGGGAGGCCCTAGCCTGGATCCAAAGTTTTGGCCCTCGAGTGGAAGTATTGGCCCCGGAGGAGCTTCGCGCGCTTTGGTTAGAGGAAGCCCGGAGGGTTCTGGAGAAGGCGTCATCTCCTGTCGCCTTTACGGGGTAAAAGGGGGGCGGTGCGAGTGAACATTACCGAGGCCGCCCGTGTACTTTGGGCCAAGAGCGGAGATCCATTTCACCCCCTCTTGGCGCACATGCTGGATAGCGCTGCCGTGGCGCAGGCCATCCTCTTTCGCGAGCCCACTCGGTCCCTGGCCCTTTACGCTTTGGACTCTGGCCTGAGCTGGGAGGACGCGATAAAGTGGGTTGCCTTTCTGGTGGGCCTTCACGACCTCGGCAAAGCCAGCCCGGTTTTCCAAGCCGCCTGGAAAGAGGGGGCGGAAAGGGTTAGGAACGCCGGGCTCACCTGGGACAAAATCGTTGAGGATGACGACTCGTGGGTAGCGCACGGCGTCCTTACCGAGCTTTACGTTAAAGACGCTTTGCGGGCCCTGGGGTTAGGACGTAGGGCCGCTTCCCGCTTGGCAAGGGCCCTAGGGGCCCACCACGGGTTTTCCGCCCAGGGCAGCGAGCTTCAGCGGGCAACCCTTCATGTCCAGAGCGAGCCCCATGGGTGGCGGGAGGTGCGGGCTTGGTTGGTGGAGCGCCTGCGCCAAGCCACGGGAGCCCCAGTACCCCCCCTTCAGGAAGTTTCCCCGGAAGCGGTGCTTCGGGTTATGGCCCTGGCCTCCTTTGCTGACTGGATCGCTTCCGACCCGAGCTTCTTTCCTTACGGGCGCGACCCTCTTAGGCCAGAGTACCTGGAGGAAGCCCTGGCCTTAGCAGAGAAGGCTTTGGATCGGGTGGGCTGGCGCAAACGCGAGCCCCAGCCCCTGAGGGAGTTTTCCCAAATCTTTCCCTTTCCCCCTAACAATTTACAAAGGGCCATCCCGCCCCTTCTGGACCACGCCCAGGAGCCCCTCCTTCTCCTGGTGGAGGCCCCCATGGGGATGGGCAAGACGGAAGCGGCCTTGTACGCCTACCACCTGCTGGCGGAGCGCCTGAAGCATCGGGGTCTTTACGTGGCCCTACCCACCCAAGCCACGGCCAACGGCCTCTTCCCTAGGGTACGGGATTTCTTGAAGGTTTTGGCCCTTGGTGTCCTGGACCTTCAGCTGCAACACGGGGCGGCCATACTCAACCCGCTTTACGAGGACTTGTTGGAGAGGACCCATCCCGCCCAAGTTTTTGACGGGAGCGTGGAGAAGGAAGAGGGGGCGGTATCCGCCTCCGCCTGGTTTTCCGCCAAGAAGCGGGCCATGCTCTCCCCTCACGGGGTTGGCACGTTAGACCAGGCGCTACTGGGTGTCCTCACGGTGAAGCATCACTTCGTGCGGCTTTGGGGGCTCATGAACCGGGTGGTGGTGCTGGACGAAGTCCACGCTTACGATACCTACACCTCGAGCCTCCTCGAGGCCCTCCTCCGGTGGCTCAGGTCCCTGGGCTCCAGCGTGGTCCTCATGACGGCCACGCTCCCCAAGGCCAAGCGGGCCGCCCTTCTTCGGGCCTGGGGGGTGTCGCAGGGGGAGCTCCCTCCCTATCCCCGGTTGGCCGCCTTCGGCAAAGCGTTAATAGGTGCGGTTAGCCTGCCCGTTCCCTCGCGGCAAATCCGCCTGGACCGGGCCCCAGTAGAACCCGAAGGTCTAGCAGCCAAGCTCCTTGCCGCCCTGCCTGGAGCCCTGGGCGCTGTGGTGAACACCGTGGACCGGGCCCAAACCCTATACCGGGCCCTGGGAAAGGGTGAGCCCCTCACCCTCGCTGGCCTTCTCCACCGCTTCCCCCATGGTCCCCATGAGGGCCCGTGGGCGGAGCTCCTCGAGATGCGGGAGGAAAAGGGGAGTCAAGTGGTGGGGAAGGTCCTGGGGGACGGAACCTTGGTGTTCCTTCTCCATGCCCGCTTTCCCGCCGAGGACCGAGCCCTCAGGGAGTCCGTGGCCCTAGCGCTTTTCGGCAAAAAGGGCCCGAGGCCCGAGCGGGCCATCCTGGTGGCCACCCAGGTGGCGGAGCAGAGCCTGGACCTAGACTTTGACCTCCTCTACAGCGATCTCGCCCCCATTGACCTCCTCTTCCAGCGGGCGGGCAGGCTTCACCGCCACCCAAGGCCCCGCCCGCCGGGGCACCACGAGGCCCGGCTTTGGGTGGGCGGCCTGGAGGAAACCGAGGCTTGGGGGGAGCTTTACTGGGACAAGGTATATGAGGAATACGTTCTCCTCTCTACCTGGCTCGCCTTGAAGGACAGGGGGGATTTGCGGGTGCCGGACGACCTCGAGGCCCTTCTGGAAGAGGTCTACGCCCGGGAGCCCCTTGGGTTCCCCGAAGCCCTCCGGGACCAGGCCGAGAAGAGTTATAAACGCATGGAAGAACGCCGGGCCAAGGAGGAGAAGACGGCCCAAAACCTGGCCCTATGGGAACCGGAAAGGCTCCTAAGGGAAGGGGACGCCGCCCACTTGGCCTCCGATTTGCGCCTGGACGACGAGGTGGAAGACCCCCACACCCAGCGCCTTCTTACCCGTTTAGGGGAGGCCAGCGTGCCCGTGGTGCCCCTCTATCGGGTGGGCCAAGGCCTCTACCTGGACCCCGAAGGGCGGCGGCCCGCGCGGCTCAAAGGCGAGCTTTCCAAGGGTGAGGCGGTATCCCTTTGGCGGCGAGCGGTGCGGCTTTCGCGCTACCCGATACCCCATGAACTCCTCAAGAGCGAGCCTCCTCCCGCCTGGGGAAAAAGCGGCCTCCTCCGGAGTTTGCGCCCCTTGGAGGTGGGTAGCGTATTCGGTGAGGGTAAGGGGGCCTTCCGGGTGGATCTGGACCCGGAACTCGGGGTGGTGTACGTTCCCGTCAGGGAATGACGGGTTTAGGTATTACCCTGGGATCAGGTGAGAGCGTGGAAAAGTTCAACCTCCTGGAAGAGCCGTGGATCCCCGTGCTAAAGGATGGGCAGGTGTACCAGGTGAGCCTGGGGGAGGCGCTCCTCGAGGCCCACACCATCGCCCGCATAGAAACCGCTTCCCCCTTGGAGGAGGCGGCCCTTCACCGCCTCCTCCTGGCCCTTCTCCACCGCGCCCTGCCCCCGGTGCGGGACGAGCAAGACGCCGCCGACCTCCTGGACGGGGGGCAATTTGACCAGGGCGCCCTTCAGAGCTATCTGGACCGCTATCACCCCCGCTTTTGGCTGTTCCATCCGGAGGCTCCTTTTTTCCAAATTGCAGACCTCCCCGAGGAGGAGCCCGTTCCCTGGACCAAGCTCCGTCCGGAGCTGGCTGGCGGCAACAACCCCACCCTCTTTGACCACAGCACGGACGAGAGCCCGGTAAAAATCCCCTACGCCGAAGCGGCCCGGGCCCTGGTGGTCCACCAAAGCTTCGCCCTGGGCGGTCTTCTCAGGCGGCTTGGGGTTACTTCGGGCAAGGACGCGCCCTTGGCCCGTGCCGCCGTGTTCCTTCCTACGGGTGAGACCCTGTTTGAAACCCTGGTTCTGAACTTGGTGCCTTACGAGGGTGAGGACGACAAACCCCTTTGGGAAGTGCCCCCTCTAAAGCAAAAGGACGTGGAAAACGGGGCCACCAAGTGGGCCCTTTCCGGCGTCACCCGGGTCTATACCTGGCCAAGTCGGGGAGTACGCCTTCTGGACGAAGGAGATGGGGTCCGGTACATGGGCTACGGCCCCGGGGTGGAGCCGCTACCCGTAATCTTTCGTGACCCCATGGTGGCCTACCGCACGGACGCCAAGGGCACTATCTTCCCCTTGCGCTTAAGCGAGGAGCGTAGCTTTTGGCGCGACTTCGGGACCATGCTTCCCTCTGCGGGAGGGACCCTACCGGGAACGCTCCGCCATGCGGGCGCCGTAGGCCTCGAGGTGGGGAGGGCGCATCGGCTAAGGGTTTTGGGCCAGGTGTCGGACCAAGCCAAGGTTTTGGACGCGAGGCGGGAGGTTTACCCCTTGCCCTCGGCCCTCCTTCTGCCCCAAGGTGCCCTTGCCCTGGAGGCGGCTTTGGGGAAGGCGGAACGGCTGGGCGAGGCGCTTCGCTCCGTGGCCTGGAGGGTGGCGCGGGGCGTCTTGGGGGATAAGGACGCCAAGGAGCTGGAGGCCTTTGTCCGCTCTTTGCCGCTACTGCGAAGCTACTGGGCAAGCCTGGACTTGGCTTTCCCGGAGCTCCTCGAGGCCCTGAGCCAGCCCAACGCCCTGGACACGTGGCGCCTGCGGCTTCGCCAGGCGGCGCTCCGCGCTTGGGAGGAAACACGACTCTTCGTAGGGACCGAAGGCCGGCACCTGGCCGCCTTGGCGGAGGGTGAAAGGGCCTTGACCTTTGCCTTGAAGGAGCTTGAGGAGGTGAGCGCGTGAAGGGAGCGGCGTTTTTGAACTGGCTTATGTCCCTGCAAACAGGGACCATCTGGACCCCGGCCCGGGCGGCTTTGCGCCGGAGCCTGGCTTTTCCCTTGGGGGCCTACCCTCCCGCCATGCCCTACGTGGAGCCCTTCGTGCGGCAGGAGGGCTGGGCCAGGGAAGCCCACTACCTGGTGGCGGGGCTCTTCGCCCTGACGGACGGCGCTCACCAGAGCGGGCGAAGCCTGGCCCAGGCTCTTTGGGCTGCCGGGAAGGAGCGGGACTCCAAAAGTGTAGAAAAGCGCTTCCTGGCTCTTCTGGACGCAGACCGCGACCAGATTGCCTTTCGGCTTCGCCAAGCCGTGGGCTTGGTGGAAGGAGGCCTCGACTTCGCTCAGCTTCTGGAGGACCTGTTGGACTGGTTCCATCCCAATCGGCGGGTCCAAGCCCGTTGGGCTCGAGAGTTTTACGGCGCTAAAGAGGGGATAAAGGAAGAGGAGGTGGCAGAATGAAACTTTTGGAAGTGCACGTGCTCCAAACGGTGGTTCCCAGCAACCTCAACCGGGACGACACGGGAAGCCCTAAGGATGCCCTCTTCGGCGGCTTTCGTCGCGCCCGCATCTCTAGCCAGGCGCAGAAGCGGGCGGTGCGGGTGGCCTTCCGGGATTGGCCTCTCCTGGAGCCGTCTGAGCGGGCGGTGCGCACCAAGCGCTTGCTGGAAGCCCTTTTGACGCGGCTTTCGGACCTCCCCGAGGACCGGGCCCGCCCAGCCATCGAGAATGCGCTCAACAGCTTGGGTTTTGGTGTCAAGGAGGGAGGGGCGAGCGAGTATCTCCTCTTTCTGGGGAATAGGGAGCTAGACCGCTTGGCTGAGGCAATCCGGGCTAACCTCGAGGCCCTCTCGGGCGAGGTGAAGGGGAAGAAGAAGACGGACGTGAGCCCCGAGGTTAAGAAGGCCCTAGAGAAGGTCTTGGACGGGGGGAAGGCGGTAGACCTGGCCCTTTTCGGTCGGATGCTGGCGGACCGGCCAGAGCTTGGGGTGGACGCGGCAGCCCAGGTGGCCCACGCCCTGTCCACCCACAAGGTGGACCGGGAGTTTGACTTTTACACCGCTGTGGACGACCTGAACCCCAAGGAGGAAACCGGGGCTGGGATGATGGGGGATGTGGAGTTCTACTCCGCCACCCTCTACCGTTACGCCGTGGTGGACCTGCAAACGCTCCTGGAAAACCTCCAGGGCGACAAGGAGCTTGCCCTGAAAGGGGCTTTGGCTTTTTTTGCGGCCTTCGCCAGCACCTTGCCCTCGGGCAAGCAAAACAGCTTTGCCGCCCATAATCCTCCCTTATTCGTGGCCTTCCGGGCGGGGGAAGGGCTTCCCCGCAACTTGGCCACGGCGTTCGAGCGGCCGATACGTCCGAGAGAGGACCGGGCACTTTCCGCCTTGTCCGTGGAGGCCTTGGTCCGGGAGTGGGAGCGGTTTGACCGGGCCTTTGGCCCCCTGCAACCCGAATGGAAAGGGGCCATAAACCTCACGGAGGCGGAGACGGGGACATTGCCCTTGGTGGAGGACTGGCCCACCCTGCGCGGGCGGATTGAAGAGGCCATCAAGAAGCTTCTGGAGGTGTAGCGTGCCCACCCTCCTTCTGCGGCTTCAAGGGCCCTTGCAGTCCTGGGGGACCCGAAGCCGCTTTGATTACCGGGACACCTGGCCGTACCCCACCAAAAGCGGGGTGGTGGGACTTCTCGCCGCCGCTTTGGGCCGGGACCGGACGGAGGACATCTCTGACCTCGCCGCTTTGCGGCTCGGGGTGCGGGTGGACCGGAGGGGTGTGTTGAAGGTGGATTACCAGACCGCTCAAAGCGTGGTGGCCGCCGACCTAAAGCGCCTGCGAGATGTCCAGAGCTGGCGCTACTTTCTTTCCGATGCCGCCTTCCTGGTGGGGTTGGAGGGGGACAGGTTCCTTTTGCAAAGCTTGCACCGGGCTCTCCTTAATCCCCGCTTTCCCCTCTATTTGGGGCGGAAGGGGTATCTCCCAAGCCCACCCCCCTACCTTCCCGACGGCTTGCGGGACGAGCCTTTGGAGGAAGCCCTGCGCCGCTACCCCTACTTGGGGAAAGGGGAACCTCGAGAGGACCTCCTTTTAGCCCTCGAGGCGCCCCAAGGCCGCTTGGTCTACGACCAACCCGTGGCTCCCTTTAGCCAGCGCCGCTTCGGCGCCCGCTACGTGCTGGAAAAGGTGCTTCCTAAGGAGGAAATTCCTAAAGGGCCTCCAGTGTGGGAGGAAGCCCATGTGGATTAGCAAGTTGGTCTTGGACCCCCGGTCGAGGGCCGCCCGGCGCGACCTGGCGAACCCCTATGAGATGCACCGCACCCTCTCCCGGGCCGTGTCCCAGGCCCTCGAGGCGGGGAGGGAGCGCCTGCTTTGGCGTCAGGAACCCACACGGACGCACGAACGCCCCGTGGTCTTGGTGCAGACCCTCACCGAGCCGGACTGGGGCGTTCTGGAAGAAGGCTACGCCGAAATCTATCCCCCGAAACCCTTTAACCCCGTCTTCCACCCTGGCCAACTCCTCCGCTTCCGCTTGCGCGCCAACCCCAGTAAGCGGCTGGCGGGTAGCGGTAAGCGGGTGGCTCTGAAGACTTACTGGGAGAAGGTGGCCTGGCTCCAGAAGCGATTGGCCGAAGGGGGCTTCCGTCTGGTGGAAGGGGAAGAGGGGCTTGCCGTGCGCATCCTCCAGGACACCTTTTTGGAGGTTCCCCGGGGCAAGCGGGAAGGGGAAGGTGGAAGGATGCAGGTTCAAGCGGTGCTTTTTGAGGGGCGCCTCGAGGTGGTGGACCCGGAGCGGGCCCGCGCCACCTTGGCACGGGGCATCGGCCCGGGCAAAGCCTTGGGCCTCGGTCTCCTTTCCGTGGCTCCGTGAGGAGGATCCATGCCTCCAGTGCCCAACACCCGGAACCTGAAGGAACTCCCGAAGTTTCGGGATGGGCTTTCCTATCTTTACGTGGAACACGCCTTTGTGGAGCAAGAGGCCCAAGGCATCGGCATCTACGACAAGGAGGGCTTGACCCTCGTCCCGGCGGCCGCTTTGGGGGTGCTCTTCCTGGGGCCCGGAACCCGCATCACCCATGCCGCCATACGGGCCCTTACCGGGAATGGATGCACTGTGTGTTGGGTGGGGGAGGGGGTGGCCCGCTTTTACGCGCAAGGGCTTGGCGACACCCGAAGCGCCCTGCGCTTGGAGCGACAAGCCCGAGCCTGGGCGGACCCGAATCTGCACCTGGAGGTGGTGTACCGCCTTTACGAGAAGCGCTTTTCCGATCCCCTTCCCCGAGACTTGAGCTTGGAACAGGTGCGGGGCCTCGAGGGGGTGCGGGTGCGTAGCGCATACGCCCGGTGGAGCCAGGAAACGGGCGTTCCCTGGAAGGGCCGAAGCTATGACCGCCGCAACTGGGTAGCCTCAGACCCGGTGAACAGGGCTTTGTCCTCCGGCGCCGCCTATCTCTACGGCCTGGCCCATGCCGCTATCGTCAGCGCAGGGTTTAGCCCCTCCCTTGGGTTTATCCACACGGGTAAGCTACTGTCCTTCGTGTACGACGTTGCCGACCTCTATAAGACCGAGTTTCTTATACCCGCTGCCTTCCGCACCGTAGCTGAGTCTGAAGCGGAAGTGGAGCGCCGCGTTCGCCGCGCACTCCGAGAGCGCATTGAGGAGGAAAGGCTCCTGGAACGCATGGTGGAGGACCTCTTAGACCTTTTCTCCGGACTTGGCCCAGAAGAACTAAGGTGGGAGGAAGAGGACCCTACTCACCCAGGGGGCCTTTGGGATCCGGAAGGTGCGGTGGAGGGGGGCGTGGCCTATGGTGGTGATGGTGTTGGAGAGAGTACCGAGGAGCCTTAGGGGAGAGTTGACCCGTTGGCTCTTGGAGGTGGATACAGGCGTTTTTGTTGGCCGTGTAAACGCTACGGTGCGGGAACTCCTATGGGCCAAGGTGGTGGAAGGAGCCGGGGATGGGCGATGCGCCATGGCCTGGAGGACCAATACGGAGCAGGGCTTTACGTTAAGGCTGCACGGGTATGTGGACCGGCACCTGCGGGATTTTGATGGTATACTTCTAGTGACGGTGCGCAATGCCGAGGCAATGCGCAAAGCGCAAAAGCTAGAACGCCTCAGCAAAGGCTTGCGCGGGGATCTTGACAAGCAAACTCCGGAATAGCTCCCTTTTAGATACTTAGAGGGGGGTCAGGCGGGGTTTTTAGCGTCCTGGTCAAGTGTAGTCCCCACACGCGTGGGGATGGACCGTGCATCGAGCCTTTCCTCAACTTCTACCGCCCGTAGTCCCCACACGCGTGGGGATGGACCGTTCCCCGCCGAACGCTTCGCTTCCCCTGGGAAGTAGTCCCCACACGCGTGGGGATGGACCGCGCCCACGGGAACCCTTGTGCACGCGCCAGTTGTAGTCCCCACACGCGTGGGGATGGACCGCCAACGCCACTAGCGAAAAGGACCCGGCCCCGTAGTCCCCACACGCGTGGGGATGGACCGGGGGGCCCCGCATCGTGGGGCGGAGGGTCTTCGTAGTCCCCACACGCGTGGGGATGGACCGGAAGGGGGTGGGAGTGAGGAAGTGGAGGCTTAGTAGTCCCCACACGCGTGGGGATGGACCGCGAAGGTCGGAGGAGTAAACTCCGAGCAAATGGTAGTCCCCACACGCGTGGGGATGGACCGTTCTCTGCGTTCAGCTTGAGGGGATGGAGCACGTAGTCCTCCTTACGTGAGCTGATCTGCCAGGCCCTCACGTGACCAGGCTGTCCTCCAAGCGGCCCAACGAGCGTTGCACGGCTTGGAAGCCCGGCTCGGTATCCAGTAATGGAGAGAAGTATTTCCCTCCAGGAACACCTTGGGGCTCTTCATCCAGAAGGAGGCCATCTGGGGTGAGCCCAAAAGCTCCTCGGCTCGCCGCGACCCTGCGAAGGAGGGCATCTTCTGGAAGGAAATCGCCCGCACCGGGCACGGCGCCGGTGGTGGGCTAGGACGACGCCCAAGGGGAATGATACGGTCTGCTTTGTCAAGCCATCTGGTCCAGCCGACCGGCGTAGTAGGCCCTGAGCCGAGCCGCCCCATCATCCGCCGCAAAAGCTTGTGGGCCACCGCCAAACGGGCCTGCTTCTTCCGCTTGCCCCGGGAAAGCCATCGGCGAAGAAGACCGTTCCCCACCCCTAGAGCACGGCCTGGTGCCTTGAGTTCGTGCGGCTTCCCCTCGAGGGGCACCCGGAGAACGCTCCTAGGGGCTCTCTTGGAGCAGGGCATCCTATGTGCGACCCAGGGGTGTGTGGTCTCTAGGAGCGTAGCGGCTGCCCTCTCGTACCGGCCACTTGGGGTAAGCTAGTCAGAGCGGCGGCGTATTGGAGAAGCTCCCATGGCAGAGATTGTGCTATTCCATCATGCCCTCGGGTTAACCACGGGCGTGAAAGCGCTGGCCGAAGAACTACGTAGGGCAGGGCACATCGTGCACACGCCAGACCTATTGGGCGGCCAAGTTTTTAACGACCTTGAACAGGCTCTGAGGTTTGTCCATGAACTGGGCTTTGGTGAGGTCATCGAGCGGGGCGAACGGGCGGTAGAGAATTTACCTGCCAACTTGGTATATGCCGGGTTGTCCCTGGGTGTGCTACCGGCCCAGAAGTTAGCCCAAACTCGCCCGGGTGCCAGGGGGGCTATCTTGGTGTCTTCCTGCGCGCCGGCCACCGCATTCGCGCAGGCGTGGCCGAGCGAAGTCCCTGTGCAGGTTCATGCCATGGAGGCCGATCCCATGTTTGTTGACGAAGGCGATCTGGATGCGGCTCAAGAACTTATGGCCCAGGCGGCGAACGGTGAGCTTTTCCTCTACCCTGGGGACCAACACCTCTTTATGGACCCCTCGCTTCCCTCCTACGATGCGGAAGCTACTGCCCTCCTGCTCAGGAGAGTGTTGGAATTTTTGGCCAAACGTTGATCGGAAGCCCCTGGATGGGCACACGGGTGGCGCTACGCAACGAGGCGCCTGGTCCTGGCCCGGGTAAGGGGTTATGCCCCAGTCTTTGGCGCCTTGGGCTGTGGCCGCCGGGCTTTTCCCTGAGGGAAGGCGAACAGGGCAGAAGCGGGGCTAGGTGGGCGGATGCGGGGTCTTTGGGAGGGGAAGGTCTTGCGTGGAAAGGCGTCAGCCTTCCTTCAGTTTCTCAAAGCCCTCACGAATGACCGCCGCTATACGGCGACGGCGCTCCTCCAGGAAGGCCCCATACTCCATTTCGTACCACCTTTCGGGAAGGGCGTGGTAGCGGTACATCTCCCGCAAGCGCTCAGGCGGGAACCTCCGCTCGTACTCGAGGGCGTAGGCAGCCGGAGCCTGGTCGCTGATGCGGATGTTGTCGTGCCACTCCACCAGGGCGAAGTTCGCCACCTGGTTGACGTCGCGGCGGTCGGTGATGCCCTTTCGCTCCAGGTACTTCCGTGGAAAGAGGTGGTGGCGCTCCAGGGCCGTTTTTTGGGCTTGTAGGGTGGGGTGGAGCAGGTCCCGCACCTTCATGGAGGAGTACAGCACGGGGGCATCCAAGAGCACAAGGGCGGCGAAATAGGCCGCCTGTCCCGGGCTGCGGGCTGGGGCCGTGGCCAGCTCGTTGGGTAGCGTCACTTCCCAGTAATCCGGGGTAAGGACCGCAGCCATTTCCTGCTCCAGAACCCGCACGAACTCCTCGGGCCGCGCGCTGCCACGCAAGAGGGCCAGGTCCTGGTCCATTCGGGTTTCGGGAGAACCCGAGTAGCGGCCCGTGAGGGCGCTCATGAAGAACCAGCGGGCCATGAGGTTGCGCAGGGCGTGGGGATCCAGCCCGAAATCCCTCTTGCCGATGAGCCAAAGGGCATACGTGTACACCAAGGCCGTTTCGGAAGTGATCATGCTGGGGTGGATGTACCCAGCCCGGTTGAGGATTTTGAGAAACTCATGCCAGTTTAGCAGGTTGAGCACATACTCCTGGGCCTCTCGCAGCCGGGCGAACTGCTCGTCCCGCTTCTCCTCCGAGAACTGTCCTGTCTGTAGGTCCTTGCCCCGCAGGATGGAGTAGACGTGCTCGAGGCGGGCGCGGCGGAACGCCAGCGCCACGTCCACCCGAAGCAACTGGTCCGGGGTTGGATGGAAATAGGGGTTGAAGGGGGAAGGGCGGTTCTCCGTTGGCGGGTGTTGCGCCTCCCGGGCAAAGCGTTCCAGTTCCTTGCGGCCCTCGTCCCAGAAAACCGACATCAGGGTGAGAATGAAATCCGCCTGGTTGAGGGCCCGGCCCCGGCTGTTGATGCGCACGAAAATCTCGGCCACCTGCTCCTCCGTGGCGTTAGCCGAGATCTCGAGGGCCGTCAACGGGTAGTTGACCAGGTTCACTACCCGCTGGATGGCGTTGGGGATGCGCTTCCGTTCCTCCGGACCGAGGTCCCGGCGTTGGGCGAGCTCCTCCAGGAACTTGGAGATAAAAGCGTACTGGTCAAAGTCCGGCTTCCAAAGCAGGCTGATGTCGGCAACCCATTCCGGGCTCCGCTCGATGGCCTTGTTGCTCACCTCAAAGCGTTCCTCGGCGGGGTTAAAGGCGATGCGCAGGTGGCGTTGCTGAAAGTTGTTGTCCAAAATGGGCACGCCCCGTATCGCAGCGTACAGGGCAGTGAGCCGCTGTTGGCCATCCACGATAAGGAGGCGGGGTGGTTTTTGCTTAGAGCCCACGCCAATGGTGCGGTGCTCCCCGGAGAGGCCGTTTTCCCAGAAGAGGAGGGTCCCGATGGGGTAGCCCCGATACATGGAGTCAAAGAGGTCCCGCACCCGCGCCGTGTCCCATACAAAGGGGCGCTGGATGTCGGGAAGGCCGATCTCGCCCAGGTCAATGTCGTCCAGGAGCTTGCCCACCGTGTAATCCACCTTTTTGAAAAGCAAGTGGCTCATGACGGTCCCCCGTCCTCAGATGAAACCATAAACACCTTGAAAAGCCGCCGGGCGGTCAAAAGGGGCGCAAGCGGGTTGTGAAGAGCGCTCCAAGGGCCCCCTTTGGTTTCTCTCCGGCGTTTCAAAGAGGTTCTTCCCGCAGCCACGGCGCAGGGAGGTTCCCAAAGATAGACCGGATACACCTCCGTTGGAGGATACGCGACCTCCAGCAGTCGGTCAACACATTCGCCGCCTGGGCTATCCTCCCTTTTTTCACCCCTCTAGCGGGGCCCCTCAGGGTACCCCCACGGCCACGGTACGCCCCTTGGGCCAGGACAAGAGGTTGGCAGGGGTGAGATGAAGCGGGCGAGGAACGGGATGGAAACGCCTTTCAGCGTGAGGGCGGTTCTTGGGGCTACACCGGGTAGGGGCTCCATCGTGCAGGGGTGGTAGGGCGGAGCCAACTTCATGAACCCCAAGCGCTGGCAAACGTATCTTGAGGGGCAGGAGGTGGTCACGGTTGGCTAGAAAAAGCCCCCTCTGGCCCCTGTTGCTCCCAGCCCTGCGGCACATCTTCCGCGCGGCCCCTGGGGAGAGCCTCCTGCTGTTGGGGCTATTGGCCCTGGGGGGGCTGGTACCGGTAGCCGTCCTTAGCCTCACCCGCCTTCTCGTAGATAACCTGGCGGCTTCCCTAGGGGACGGCTCCTTTACCCCAGCCCTCCTCTGGCCGCTGGCAGGGTTGGCCTTGGCCTTTAGCCTGGATTTTCTACTCACGCCTTGGGTGGCCTACCTTCAGGGTGCGGTGAACGAAAAGCTCACGGCCCGGGTGCACGTGCTCCTGATGGAGAAGGTGGGCCGCACACCCGACCTGACCCCTTTTGAAGACCCCCGCTTCCACGACGCACTCCAGGTGCTGCGGGACCAGGCCCCCTACCAGCCTCTCAACCTGCTGGTCTTCCTGGACAATGCCTTTCGGGGAGGGCTCACCGTGGCGGGGGTGCTCTTCTTGCTCTTCACCCTGGCCCCCTTGTTCCCTTTGCTCCTGCTCCTGGCCACCCTGCCCCAAGCGCTTCTCACCTTCCGGCTCCAGAAGGGGGTTTGGGAGGCCCTGCTCTTCGGGGCACCCGAAGCCCGGCGGATGCGCTACTTTGCCGAGGTTCTCCTGACGCCCGAGGCGGCCAAGGAGGTGCGGCTCTTCGGACTGCTGCCCTTTTTCCGTGGCCGCTACCTCGAGGCCTTCCAAACCCTCTACCAGACCCTGCGGCGGGCCCGAACCCGCCAAGCCCTGGGAGCCAGCCTGCTGGTGCTCCTGAGCGCTCTCTTCACCGCCCTGGCCCTCTTCCTGGGGTTGCGGCAGGCCCTTCTGGGGGCAGGGGGGCTCGGGGGCCTGGTCCTCCTCCTTCAGTCCGTGGGCAGCCTGCAACAAAACCTGTACGGCTTGGTGCAGGATACCGGCATGCTCTACGAGAGCCTGCTGTACTTTGAGCGGCTGGAGGGTTTTCTGGCCGCCCCCTCGGCGGTGGAGGAGAAGGCCTTGGCAAGGCCTGTGGTCTCCTTTGCCGAGATCCGCTTTGAGGGGGTGGGGTTTTGCTACCCCGATGGCCGGCGGGCTCTGGAGGGCCTCTCCTTCACCCTCCGCAAAGGGGAGCGTCTGGCCCTGGTGGGCGAAAACGGCGCGGGAAAGACCACCCTGGTCAAGCTCCTCCTTCGCTTCTACGACCCCACAGAGGGCCGCATCCTGGTGGATGGCGTGGGCCTAAGGGAGTTGGACCTAGAGGCTTGGCGTGCTCACATCGCCGCCGTGTTTCAGGACTTCGGCCGGTACGCCCTAACCCTCAAGGAGAACATCCTCCTTTCCGACCCCACGGGCCCCCACGACCCAGCCCGCCTAGAAGCGGCGGCCCGGGCCGGCGGGGCTTGGGAGCTGGTGGAAACGCTCGGCTGGGAGGCCCTCCTGTCCCGCTCCTTCGGGGGCACCGAGCTGTCCTTAGGGCAGTGGCAACGGGTGGCCCTCGCCCGGGCCTTTTTCCACCGGGCGGAGCTTCTGGTGCTGGACGAGCCCACCGCCTCCTTGGACCCCAAGGAAGAGGCCCACCTCTACCGCCGCTTCGCCGAGCTGACCCGGGGCAAGACGGTGCTCCTCATCACCCACCGCCTGGGCTCGGTGCAGATGGCAGACCGGATCTTGGTCCTGCACCAAGGCCGTCTGGTGGAGGAAGGAACCCATGCGGCCCTGCTGCAACGGGGTGGAACCTACGCCGAGCTTTGGCGGTCGCAGGCAGGGCTATATCGGCAGGACTGATGGGCATCTGGCCCACACGTGAGGCCGGCTTCGAACCCTAGAACCTAGCTCCACGAGCCGCTCCTTTAGGTCCACTACCTGCGCAAGCCCTAGCTAACCGAAGGGGTTGGCTCGAGGTTCTTAGGGCGCGGTCGGAAGCTATATGCTGGCGAGGTTTAGGTTTCAAACCCTCATAGGTACGGTGCAAGGCAGTACCGCCTAGTGGCGCGCGCATAGGTGGGGCGGGGTTTCAAACCCTCATAGGTACGGTGCAAGGGCGGGGGGGTCATCGACGAGGATACCGCCAGGAAACTGGGGTTTCAAACCCCCCCGAGCTTGACAAAACGCAAAATCGTGTCTTATGATTTGAAAGAACCAAAGGGGGTTGATATGAGGCGGCTCTTTGGTGGTCTGTTGGCTTTGGTGTTGGCTTTAGGCTTTGGGCAGGCCCAACAACTCCGCTTTATCGTGGTTACCCATGGTCAGGCGGGTGACCCGTTCTGGTCGGTGGTCAAGAACGGGGTTGATCAGGCGGCCAAGGAGATGGGTGTCCAGGTTGAGTACCGGGCCCCAACGACCTTCGATATGGTTCGCATGGCACAGCTTATCGATGCCGCCGTGGCGGCCAAGCCGAATGGTTTGGTTGTTTCGATTCCTGACGCAGATGCCCTGGGCCGTTCCATCCAGGCCGCTGTCCGGGCAGGCATCCCTGTGATTTCCATCAATTCCGGGGCCGACGTGTTCAAGCGCTTTGGCGTCCTCATGCACGTGGGTCAGGAGGAATACATAGCTGGCAAGGCAGCAGGGGAGCGCATGAGGGCTGCGGGTGTGAAGACTGCGGTTTGTGTGAACCACGAAGTGGGTAATGTGGGCCTGGATCAGCGGTGCAAGGGATTCTCGGATGGCCTTCAGGGTAGGGTGGAGATCCTTGCGGTCAAGCAGGACTTTACTGAAGCCCGTAACGCCATCGCCAACTACCTGCAACGGAACCCGAACGTAGAGGCGGTGTTGACCCTCGGCCCGGTAGGCGCGGAGCCGGCTCTTCAGGCTTTGCAACAAATCGGCCGTTTGGGCCGCATCCGCTTTGCTACCTTTGACCTTTCTTCCGCGGTTCTCGACGCCCTGGAGAAGAAGCAAATGGATTTCGCCATCGATCAGCAGCAGTATCTCCAGGGCTATCTGCCCATAGTTTTCCTCACCCTCTACAACCGCTATGGCCTCCTTCCCGCTAACGATGTGGTCCTCACGGGGCCGGGTTTTGTGACTCCCGAGAACGCAGCTCGGGTCAAGGACCTGACGCGGCGCGGCATTCGTTGATCGGGTACGGGGCGGGAGCTACTCCCGCCCCGTTTTCCCTTCTAGGAGCCCTTATGCTCAAGAACCTCATTGGCGGCGATTGGCGGGTGGTTTCCCGCCCCACCCTTCCCGTCCTGAACCCCGCCACGGGGGAGGTGCTGGAGGAGGTTCCCCTCTCGGGCCCCGAGGAGGTGGACCAGGCGGTCCAGGCGGCGGAGCGGGCCTTCGCCCACTGGAGCCAGACACCCCTCCTGGAGCGGGTCCGCCTCATGTTCCGCTTCAAGGAGCTCTTGGAAAGGCACCTTGAGGACCTGGCCCGCCTGGTCACCCTCCACCACGGCAAGACCCTGGAGGAGGCCCGGGGCGAGGTACGGCGGGGCATCGAGGTGGTGGACTTCGCCCTTTCCGCCCCCACCCTCCTCCAGGGGAGGACCCTGCGGGAGGTCACGGGGGGCGTGGACCAGAACCTCTTCTCCTATCCCCTTGGGGTGGTGGCGGGCATCCCCCCCTTCAACTTCCCCGTCATGATCCCCCTCTGGATGTTCCCCATCGCCGTGGTGGCGGGGAACACCTTCGTCCTCAAGCCCTCCGAGCGCACCCCCTTGGGAGCCGTGCGTCTGGCGGAGCTCTTCCTGGAAGCCGGCTTCCCCGAGGGCGTCCTCAACCTGGTCCACGGGGGGAAGGAGGCCGCCGAGGCCCTGGCCACCCATCCCGGGGTGCGGGCGGTGCAGTTTGTGGGCAGCGAGCCCGTGGCCCGCAGGATCTACGCCCTGGCCGCCGCCCACGGCAAGCGGGTCTCCGCCGCCGGGGGGGCCAAAAACCACCTGGTGGTCCTGCCCGACGCCGATCTGGCGCAGGCGGTGCCCGCCATCCTCAACTCCGCCTTCGGCAACGCCGGGGAGCGCTGCCTGGCGGGGAGCGTGGCCGTGGGGGTGGGGGAGGTGGGGCCCGAGCTCCTGGAGCGGGTGGTGGCGGCGGCCCGCAGGCTCAAGGTGGGCCCGGGGTGGGAGGAGGGGGTGCAGGTGGGCCCCCTCATCCGGGAGGAGCACCGCCGGCGGGTGGTGGGCTACATCCAAAGGGGCCTGGAGGAGGGGGCGGGCTTGGCCCTGGACGGACGGGGGGTGGAGGGCCCCGGCTTCTTCCTGGGGCCCACGGTCCTGGACCGGGTTTCCCCCAGGATGGCCGTGGGGCGGGAGGAGATCTTCGGGCCGGTGCTCTCCGTTGCCTACGCCAAGACCCTGGAGGAGGCCATCGCCCAGGCCAACGCCGTGCCCTACGGGAACATGGCCTGCATCTTCACCCAAAGCGGCAAGGCGGCGCGGGCCTTCCGGGAGGGGGTGCAGGCGGGCATGGTGGGGGTGAACGTGGGGGTGGCCCAGCCCTTCGCCTTCTACCCCTTCTCCGGCTGGCGGAGCTCCTTCTTCGGCGACCTCCACCCCCACGGGCCCGATGCCTTCCTCTTCTACACCCAACGAAAGGTGGTGGTGGAAAGGTGGTGAGGCCGCAATGGTCTTGGCTTAGGCCGCTCCGAAGCCTGCTTCTCGCTCCAGAGTTGGGGGCGCTCATCAGCTTGGTGGCCGTGTTTTCCTTCTTCGCTCTCGTGGCGGGGGACCAGGGCTTTCTCACCTACCAGGGCACGGTTAACTACCTGGAGGTGGCGGCGCAGCTTGGGATCTTAGCGGCGGGCGTGGCCCTCCTCATGATCGGGGGGGAATTCGACTTGAGCGTGGGCTCCATGATCGGGGCTGCCGGGATGGTCTTTGCCCTCGGAGTCCAGGTGTTTAACTTCCCTGTATGGGCCTCCATTCTTTTGGCCTTTATCCTAGCGGTTTTGGTGGGCCTCGCAAACGCCTATTTGGTCCTCTTGACCGGACTCCCCTCTTTCATCGTTACCCTCTCTACCCTTTACATCCTACGGGGGGCCACCATCGCCATCACCCGGGAGGTGACCAACGTCACCCGCTTCTCCGGGCTCTCCGAGCCCGCCCTGGGGGACCCATTGGCGCGGCTTTTCATGGGCGAGGTCTTGGGTTTGCCCGTGTCCATATGGTGGTGGTTTCTTCTCACGGCGCTGTTTTCCTACGTGCTCCTCCGCACCCGCTTCGGCAACTGGATCTTCGCTGCGGGTGGGGATCCCGTGGCGGCCCGCAACGCCGGGGTGCCGGTGGCCCGGGTCAAAGTGGCCCTCTTCGTTTTGACCGCCGTGCTGGCTACCCTTCTTTCCCTCATTCAGGTGCTTAACACCGGCTCGGCAGACGTCCTCCGCGGGCAAACCAAGGAGCTGGAGGCCATCGCCGCTGCGGTGATCGGGGGGTGCCTCCTCACGGGGGGCTACGGTTCCGTTCTTGGGGCAAGCGTGGGCGCCCTGACTTTGGGGATGGTGCAACAGGGCATCTTTTTCACTGGGGTCAACACCGATTGGTATCTGACCTTTTTGGGGGCCATGATCCTCTTCTCGGTCCTCCTCAACCAGTACCTGCGGCGCAAGGCTCTGGAGGTGAGGCGGTGACGCCCTTGGCGGAGCTGAGAGAGGTGGAGAAGTACTTCGGGGAGGTGGCCGCCCTGAAGAGGGTGTCCTTCACCGTCCTTCCTGGGGAAGTGCACTGCCTTTTGGGGGACAACGGGGCGGGTAAGTCCACCCTGATCAAGATTCTCTCCGGCGTCTACCCTCCTACACGGGGCGAGTACCTCTACGAGGGCCGCCCCGTGCGCCTGAGCTCCCCTCGCGAAGCCATGGCCCTTGGCATCGCTACCGTGTATCAAGACCTCGCCTTGCTCCCCTTGATGAGCGTCTTGCGCAACTTCATCCTTGGGAGGGAACCCGTGCGTGACCGCCTGGGGCAACTGGACCTACGCCGGGCGGAAGTTGAGGTTCGGGAAAGCCTGGAGGCTTTGGGCATCGAGTTGCCGGATCTCCATCGGCCTGTCGGCACCCTGTCCGGAGGGCAGCGGCAAGCGGTGGCCATCGCCCGCGCCGTTTACTCCGGGGCCAAACTGGTCATCCTGGACGAGCCGACCTCCGCCTTAGGGGTGCGGCAGGCAGCTCAGGTGCTGAAGATTATCCGTCGTCTTAAGGAGCGGGGGGTGGGCGTTGTCTTCATCACCCACAATCCCCTGCATGCTCTGGCGGTGGGCGACCGCTTTACCGTCCTCTTCCAAGGGGAAAGTTTGGGCACCTTTACCAGGGGGGCGCTTGGGCGGGAGGAGCTTTTGCAGTTGATGGCGGGCGGTCAGGAATTCCTTCAGGAGGTGGAGGGATGAGGTTAACGGTGGCCCAGGCTTTGGTCCGCTACCTGTCGGTGCAGTTTGCCGAGCGGGACGGCGTCCGAGTCCGTCTGATCCGGGGGGTCTTCGGGATTTTCGGCCACGGGAACCTTCCCGGCTTAGGGGAGGCCCTCCTGCGTGGGGAGGAGCTCGGCCTGCCCTTCTACCGGTTCCAAAACGAACAGGCCATGGTCCATGCGGCGGTGGCGTACGCCAAGCACATGGATCGCCTTTCCACCTTCGCTTGCACGTCCTCTATTGGCCCTGGAGCCACCAATATGGTCACGGGCGCGGCGGCGGCCACCATAAATCGGCTTCCCGTATTGCTTTTGCCGGCGGATTACTTTGCCAATCGCTTTCCCGATCCTGTTCTGCAACAGCTAGAGCACCCGCTGGACTTCGACGCGAGCGTGAATGATGTTTTCAAGCCCGTGGCTCGCTTTTTCGCTCGCGTTACCCGCCCTGAACAGCTTCTCGCCGTCTTGCCCCAAGCCATGCGGGTACTTACCGATCCGGTGGACACAGGGGCGGTGGTGTTGGCCCTACCCGAGGATGTACAAACAGAAGCTTACGATTGGCCCGAGGAGTTTTTCCAGAGGAGGGTCTGGCGGGTCAGACGGCCGCCCGCCGAACCCGAAGCGGTGGTGCAGGCGGCGGGGATCCTAAGGCGGGCGGAGCGTCCTCTGATCATCGCCGGGGGCGGGGTGCGGTATAGCGGCGCTTCCGGGACCCTGGCCCGCCTAGCAGAGCGCCACGGGATTCCCGTGGCCGAAACCCAGGCGGGAAAGGGGAGTTTGCCCTGGGACCACCCGTGGAACGTGGGACCCGTAGGGGTGAGCGGCGGCCTGGCCGCCAACGCCTTGGCGGAGCGGGCGGACCTGATCCTTGCCGTGGGCACCCGATTGACGGACTTTCCCACCGCTTCTAAGACGCTTTTCCAGAACCCGGCGGTGCGCTTCGTCGGCGTCAACGTGGCCTCCTGGGATGCCCACAAGATGGGCGCCTTTGCTCTGGTGGCCGATGCCAAACTGGCTTTGGAAGCTTTGGATTTGGCCTTGGGCGACCACCTCACCTCTCCCGCCTACAGGGAAGAGGTGGCGAGCTTGAGGCAAACCTGGATGGCGGAGTTGGACCGCTTCCGCTCAGGGGACGGGCCGCTTTCCCAGGCGGAGGTCATCGCCCTGGTTAACGACGCCTTTCCCGATGCGGTGGCCATCAACGCGGCGGGGAGCATGCCGGGGGACCTGCTCAAGCTCTGGCGGGCCAGGGAGGCCAAGGGCTACCACGTGGAGTACGGCTACTCCACCATGGGGTACGAGATCCCCGCTGGCCTTGGGGTCCGCCTGGCCGATCCCAAGCGGGAAGTGGTGGTTTTCATCGGGGACGGGAGTTACCTCATGATGAACTCGGAGATCGTCACCGCCAGGGCCTACGGGCTGTCCTTCCTGATCATCCTGGTGGAGAACCGAGGGTTCCAGTCCATTCACGGGCTCCAGCGGAGCCTGGGTTCTCCGGAGTTCGGCAACGAGTTAAAGGATCGGCAGGGAAAACCCTTCATTGTGGATTTCGCCGCCCACGCTCGCGCTTTAGGAGCGGAGGTCTTCGAAGCATCGAGCCGCGAGGAGCTGTCCAGGGCCCTGGAGGAAGCCCGCGCCCGTGAGGGGGTACGGGTGGTGGTGGTCCACGTGGACCCCGAGAAGCGCCTTCCCTCGTACGGCTTCTGGGATGTGCCCGTGGCGGAGGTTTCCTCCTTGCCTGAGGTAGAGGAGGCGCGCAGGCGGTACGAGGAGGGACGCAAGCGGCGGAGGCTCCTCGTTTAGGAGGTGGGGATGCGCTTGGCCACTTCCCCCATCAACTGGAACAACGAGGATGTGCCCGAGTACCGGCCCTGGGTCCCCTATCCCCAGATCTTGGACGAGATCAGGGTTGCGGGCTACCGGGCCACGGAATGGTCGCGGAGCCTCGCGGAGGATCCGGACACGCTACGACGGGACCTCGAGGCCCGGGACCTAGAAGTGGTGGGGGCCTTTGTGGCCCTGGAGCTCAAGGACCCCTACCGCTGGGAGGAGGCTTGGGAGAAGGCTCTCCGTCTGGCCCGCTTTCTCCAGGGTGTGGGCGCCTCCTACCTGGTGGCGGCGGATCCGGGGGATGAAGGGAGGCGGCGGCTGGCGGGGGCGGTGCCCCGGGGCCAGGAGATCCCTCCGGAGGCCCTGCGCCACTTGGCCCGCGGCCTCGAGGAGCTGGGGCGGCGCCTTGGGGATTTGGGCTTAGCCTTGGTCTTTCACCCCCATGCCGGCACCTACGTGGAAACGGAGGGGGAGGTGTACGGCCTTCTGGAAAACACGGCGCCCGAGTGGGTGGGGTTGTGCCTGGACACGGGCCACCTGGTTTATGGGGGGACCGACCCCGTGGAGCTCCTCCGTCGCCACGGGAACCGAGTGGGCTATGTTCACTTGAAGGACGTGGACCCGGCGGTGCTCCGGGAAACGCGGGGTAAGGGGTTCCGGGAAGCCCTGCGGCGCTACATCTTCTGCCCCCTGGGGGAGGGGGTGGCCCGAGTCTCGGAAGTGGTGGCCCTGCTCCGGGGCTTGGGTTACGCGGGGCCCGTGGTGGTGGAGCAGGATACCACCCCTGAGGACCCTACGGCGGTGGCCCGGAGGAACCGCGCGTACGTGGAAAAGCTGCTACAGCAACATGGCGGCCCTTGACCTGATCACCTTTGGCCGGCTTTCCCTTGACCTCTACGCCCTGGAGGAGGGCTCTAAGGTGTCCACGCAAGCCTTCGGCGCCTTCATCGGGGGCAACCCCCTCAACGTGGCGGTGGGTGCGGCGCGCTTGGGCATGAGGGTGGCCCTGGTTAGCGCAGTGGGCGAGGACCCGGTGGGGGAGTTCGTCCTGGGACGGTTGGCGCGGGAAGGGGTGGACACCCGGTACATCTTTTCCAAGCCTGGGCGGCGCACCCCCGCAGTGGTCCTCTTCCGCGAGGGGAACACTTATCCCCTCACCTTTTACCGGGAGGGGGCGGCGGACTGGGAGATCTCCCTGGATGACGTAGCTCAGGTGCCCGTGGAAGAGGCGCGGGCGCTTTTCCTCTCGGGGACAGCCCTGGCCCGGGAGCCCTCCCGCAGCAGCGCCTACGCCTTGGCGGAAAGGGCCCAGGCGGCGGGGGTGCCCGTGTACCTGGACTTGGACCTCCGCCCGGACCAATGGCACGATCCTCGGGCCTACGGGCCGGTTCTCCGGAGCCTTCTCCCCCGGGTGCGTGTGGCCATCGGGAACGAGAAGGAGGTGGCGGCCTTGCGGCCGAAGCGGGTGCGGTTGGTGGCGCACCAAGCCAGCGAGCCGGAGGTGGAGGGCGATCTGGAGGGGGCTGTGGCCGAGGCCTTGGGGATGGGGCTGGAGGCTCTGGTGGTGAAGCGGGGGGCGCAGGGGTCCGGGGTCTGGCTCGCTGGCGGCACGTACCTGGAGGTCCCGGGTTTCCCGGTGCGGGTCCTCACCCCCCTGGGGGCTGGGGATGCCTTCGCGGCGGGCCTCCTCTGGGCTCGGCTTGGGGGCCATTCCTGGGAGGAGGCCTTGCAGGTAGCCAACGCTTGCGGGGCGGTGGTGGTGACCCGGCTAGGGTGCGGGGAGTTCAGCCCCACCCGGGAGGAGGTCCTGGCCTTTTTGCGGGAACGGGGGGTCCATGTGGGTTAAGGACGGTCGCGAGCTCTACCGGGACGCTTACCGTAAGGGGTACGCCCTCCCCGCCTTCAACATCGCCAGCCTGGAGATGGCCCGAGCCTGCGTGCGGGCGGCGGAGGCGTTGAGGGCCCCGGTAGTTTTGCAAACCTACCGGGAGGAGGCGCGCCGGGTGGGCCCGGGGGTTTTCGTGGGGATGGTGCGCGCCCTGGCCGAGGAGGCGCGGGTTCCCGTCCTCCTCCACCTGGACCACGGGGAGGGTTTCCCGGAGATCCTTCGGGCGCTGAGGGCCGGGTACGGTTCGGCCATGTGGGATGCGGGGGGGCAGGACCTCGCCGGGATCCTCGAGGGGGTGGCGGCGCACGCTCCTTTGGTCCACGCCATGGAGGCGGCGCTAGAGGTGGCGGCGGAGGGGTTCGCGGGGGAGGAGAGGAGCCGTCCTGAGGAGGCGGCCCGCCTCTTTGAGGTGGGGGCTGATGTGGTGGCGGTGGCGGTGGGTTCGCGGCACGGGGCGGAAAGCCGCTTGGACCTTGGGCTTTTGGCCCGTATCCAGGAAGCGGCTCGAGGACCTTTGGCCCTTCACGGGGGCAGCGGGATCCACCCCGCAGACCTGGAAGGGGCGGTGGCCCTGGGGGTGGTCAAGGTCAACGTGGGCACAGCCCTTTACCGGGTCCTCCGGGCCCATCTGGGCCGTTCCTGGGACCACCACCGGGCGTTTTACCGTGAAGTGGAGGATGCGCTGACGGCGGTGGCGGCGGAGTACATCCGTAGGAGCAGGGCGGAGGGACACGCATGAAGCGACTGGGCATAGCCCTTTTAGGCGCGGGCCGGATGGGCCAGGTGCATGCGGAGCTTTTGGCTTCCATTCCGGAGGCGGCCGTGGTGGCCGTGGCAGACCCGGTGCGGGAAAACGCAGAACGGGGCGCCTTCTTGGCCCGGGCCTCCAGGGTATACCTAGACCCCCTGGAGGCCCTGGAAGACCCCGGGGTGGAGGGGGTGGTCATTGTGACCCCCACCCCCACCCACGCCCCCCTGATTCGGGAGGCGGCCCAGCGGGGCAAGGCCATCTTCTGCGAGAAGCCCGTGGCTCTGGATCTGGCTTCCACCCGGGAAGCCTTGGCTGAGGTGAGGGCGCGGGGAGTGCCTTTCCAAATCGGTTTTCAACGCCGCTTTGACCCCGGGTATGCCAGGGCAAAAGCATCCCTGGAGGCGGCGGAGCTGGGCCGGGTGGACCAGTTTCGCGCTGTGAGCCGGGATCCTGCCCCGCCACCCCTGGCCTACCTGCAAGCCTCCGGGGGCATCGTGGTGGACATGAGCGTCCACGACCTGGACCTGGCCCGGTTCCTGGTGGGGGAGGTGGAGGAGGTGCTAGCCTGGGGAGCGGTTCGGGTGGACCCCCGGATTGGCGAGGTGGGGGACTGGGACACGGTGACCATCCTCCTGCGCTTCCAGGGCGGGGCCTTGGGAGTGGTGGAGAACAGCCGCCAGGCGGTCTACGGGTACGACATCCGCACAGAGGTGTTCGGGGAGCGGGGTAAGCTGGTGGTGGAAGCGGCGCCCAAAACGCCGCTGTACCGTTACGGCCCGGGGGAGGAGGTGCGGGTGGACCACTACCATTACTTCACCGACCGCTTCCGGGAGGCGTACCGCTACGAGCTGCAGGCCTTTGTCCGGGGCGTCCTGGAGGGGAAACCCTTGAGCCCGGGCCCCGAGGACGCCTTGGAAACCTTGCGCCTTGCCCTGGCGGCTACGCGGAGCCTCAAGGAGGGGCGGCCCGTGAAGGTGGCGGAGGTGGAATGATCCGGTTATGGGGCGATTTTAAGACGGTGCGCTGGGTGGACCCCCTAGGGGCTGGCTGGCGCTACCTCCACTTCGGTCTCCTCGAGGCGGTGGGGGAGCTGGAGGGGGTAGGGGAAGGGCTGGAACTCGCCCTCGTCCCCATCGAGGGGGCCGCCTGGGTGGAGGCTGGGGATCTGGCCCAGACCCTCTCCCGGGAGAGCGTTTTTCGGAGCCTGCCCCACGTGCTCTACTTGCCCCCCGGCGCGCCCTTCCGCCTCCTGCCCCGGGGGCATTTCCTCTTTGCCGTGGGTGGAGCCCCGGCGGAGGGCCGCTATTCCCCCCGCTTCATCCCGCCAGAGGAGATGCGGCGGGAGCTCAGGGGGGGCGCTTCCGCCCTGAGGCAGGTGAACCACATCTTAGGGCCAGAACTTCCCGCGGAGCGGCTTCTCCTCTACGAGGTCTACACCCCTTCGGGACGCTTCTCCGGCTGGCCCCCCCATCGTCACGATGGCCTCTTGGGCTCTGCGTACATGGAGGAAACCTACCTTTATCGGGTGGAGCCCAGGGAGGCCTTTGCCATCCACGTGAACTATGACCCCGAGGCTGGGCTGAAGGAGCTTTTCCTGGCCCGTGACCTGGACCTTGTCCTCGTGCGGCGGGGCTACCATCCCGTGGCCGCGCCCCCTGGGGCCAACGTCTACTACCTGAACTACATGGCAGGGGAGCTCAGGGAGGAGGGCAGGAGAACACCCCCTGTGGACGACCCGGTCTGGGCTTGGGTAAAAGGGGACTGGGCGGGGAGGCCCCTCAGGCTTCCCCTGGAGGAAGAATGAAGCCAGCGGAGCGCAGAAGGGCCATCCTGGACCTCCTGGAAAGCCAGGGGGAGAAAAGCGTGGAGGAGTTGGCCCGTTTCTTCGGCGTCAGCCAGGTCACCATCCGCAACGACCTGGCCGACCTCGAGGCCCGCGGGCTGGTGCAGCGGACCTACGGGGGAGCAGTGCCCGTGGGTAAAGCCCTCTTCAACCCCTCCTTTGAGGAAAAGAAGCGGCACCGCCTTGAGGCCAAGCGGGCTATCGCCCTGAGGGCCTTGGAGGAGATTCGGGAAGGGGATGCGCTCATCCTGGATGCCGGGAGCACGGTCCTCACCCTGGCGGGCTTACTGAAGGGGCGATTTCGCAAGCTTTACGTCCTCACCAACTCCTTGCCCGTGGCCCTCGAGCTTCAGGGGACTGGATTCGAGGTCCTCGTACTGGGAGGGCAGATGCGCCACCACAGCCTGGCCCTCATCGGCCCTGCCACGGTACGCACCCTTTCCTGGTACCGCGTGGACAAGGCCTTTTTGGGGGCCACAGGGGTGGACCTGAGGGGGTACTCCACCCCTAACCCCCTGGAGGCGGAAACGAAGCGGGCCATGTTGGAGGCCGCTGGCAAAGCCTTTGTCCTCGCCGATGCCAGCAAGCTCAATCGGCCCACCCTGGCGCGGTTTGCCTCCCTGTCAGAGGCGGTGCTCATCACCGATTCCGCGGCGGATCCCGAGGTACTTAAGCTCCTTCAGGGAAAGGGTGCGGAAGTGTGGGTGGCTGATACTTCCCTGATGTTGGGAGCCCAAACTCCGTCAGGCATTGGTGTTGAGGCGGAATGATGCGGAAGGAGGGACGGGTAAGGCCGGAAGTTTGGAAAGGCGTTTTGCAGAGCTATTGGTTATAGTGGCAGGTGCGCTCTTTGGATCGCAGGGCATCTTACTTTGTCTGGACTTACGCGGTGCTAATTTGTAGCGATAAAATGGGCCTCCGGTAACGAGGGAGGCCCGATGAAGAGGATACCCCAGCCCCTCCCGCGCGCTCTAGAAGCTTTAGCCCAAAGCCCCATCAACACCTCAGCCCTGGCCATGGCGGAAAACCAGGACTTCGCCCACGACACCGTCTACCGCGCCCTCCAGCAACCCCTGGCCTCCTTCCTTGACCTGGCCCTGGAACTCTGCAAGACCCTCGGGGGCCTCCACCGGGGCTACCTCCTCCTGGATGACGTGCTCCTCCAGCGTTACCGCTCGGGAAAGCTGGGCCTGAAGAAGACCCGGGACACCGCCACGGGGGCCTGGGTGTACGGGCTCTCCCTGGTGGTGCTGGCCTGGACGGATGGAAAGCGGCGTGTTCCCTTGGCCTTCCTGCCCTACTTCGGGGAGGAGGAGAGCAAGCTGGACCTGGCTTTGGCCCTGTTGGCGTGGGCCAAGGCACAGGGGTTTCAGCCGGAGGGGGTGTTGTTTGACGCTTGGTACGGGGCGAAGCGGGTCCTGATGTGGCTCCATGGCCACGGCTGGCCTTTCGTCACGAGGCTCAGGTCTAACCGTGTGCTGGAGGGTGTCCAGTTGCGCGGGCATGGGGGAACCCGTTGGGTGAAGACGGGGAGGTTGCGGGGCTTTGGCTTTGCCGTGGGGGTGCTCAAGCGGGGGGGAAGTTTTACGGGACGGATTGGGAGGGGTGGTGGGGCGAGAGGATGGGGAGGTTTATCGGTTGCGGCAGGGGATTGAGGAGATATTCCGGGGTTTACAGCAGGAGTTGGGGTGGGTTGGGCATCGGCACTGGCGGAGGGCGAAGTTGCTGGCGCATCTGGCCTTGGGGTTGGTGGCCTATGGGCTCATGGAGGGTCAGCGGGAGCGGCTGAAGTTGAGCTTCTACCAATGCCGACGGAGACGGATGGCGGGACGCTATGCCTTGACCTAAGCCCCTTGTTATCGCTACAGGTGGAGGCCGCGTAAGTCCAGGGGATAACCACTATTGCCGCTTACTTCTCGTATTCCAAAGAGGGCAAGCCTTAGACTTGACCGTTATTCCACATGCAGCCCCAGGAACCTGAGGACGCAGAGGGGATGGAAGAGAAGGTTTCTAGAGCTGCCAAGACCCACGCCCCCACCCCCCCGCCCGGCAGGCGTCCTCGCGGAAAAGAACGTCCCGCACCCAAAAGGACCGCTTCTCTATCGCCCACCGGGAAAGGAGGAGCTCCCCAAGCCGCTTCGCCTCCATCCCCTTGAACCCCTCCATCGCCCACCTCAACAGCCCCCCCGGTTCCCCTTCAGGACGAAGAGGTAGTCCCCCCCTTTTCCCGGATGGCCTCGGCCACCTCCGGGTACAGGTACCCTGCGTCCCCTACCAAGAGCTTCCCCTCTAAGCCCTCGGCCCCAAGGCGTTCCAGAAGGGTTAGGAGGGCCTTCCCTTCTTTCCCTTCCGCCTTCGCCTGGGCCAAGGTGACGCCCAGATGGAGGTTCGGTGGGGCCGCTACCTCGGGGGCGGCTGTGGCTTGGTTCCGTGGCCTGGTGGGGGAGGGACTCTCCTTAGGACCGTTAGAGCAGGAGGCCGAGGGTGTCCCCCCGGGTAGCGAGGGCTTGGTTTTCCTGCCCTATCTCATGGGGGAGAGGAGTCCGGTTTGGGATCCCAAGGCGCGGGGCGTGTGGGCTGGGCTTTCCCTGACCCACACCCGGGGCCATCTTTACCGGGCGGTGTTGGAGGGGCTGGCCTACGCCCTGCGCCACAACGTGGACACCGCAGTGCAAGCGGGATACCCGGTGGAGGGGGAGATGCGGGCCGTGGGGGCGGTGCGCGGAGCCAGCTTTGGATGCGGATCCTAGCCGATGTGTCGGGGCGCCCGGTGCGGGCCATGCCAGAAGGAGGGGAAGCGGCGTTTGGGGATGCCATGGTAGCGGCGGTGGGCCTAGGGATGGAAAAGCCCGAAGCCCTATCGGGGTGGCTTGGCCAGCTGGAGCAGCGGCGGTTTCTTCCGCAAGGGGGCGATGGGTACCGACGGGGATATGTCCGGTACCGGGAGCTTTACCGGCGGCTCAGCGAGTGGTTTGCGGAAGGGGAGCCCTCGTAGGGTCCATTAGGTCCCGCTGCGTCCCGGATGATTTCCGCCAAGGCTAGGGCTCCTGCCCCCAAAAGGCCGGATAGCTCTCCTAGGCGAGTATACCCAATGTATAGATGGCGGGTGGATAGAGGTAACGAGCGTTGGTAGACGCTTTGTCGGATAGAGGCCAGGAGTAGGGGGCCGATTTTGGTCACTCCGCCTCCTACCAGGATTTGCGAAGGGTTAAAGAAGTTAACTAGGGCCGCTATCATTTGGCCGATAAGCTGTCCTGCCTGCTGGATGATGCGGTTAGCCACAGGATCTCCCTCGCGGCTAGCTTGGCCCACTTCCATTGGGGTAAGAAAGCCTCGTTCCTCGAAAAGTTTGGCAAGGAGGGGACTTTCTCCGCGTTCTGCCGCCTGAAGGGCCATCCGGGCAATGGCCGGGCCTCCTGCCATGGCTTCCACACACCCTATGTTGCCGCAGTGGCAGATGGGGCCCTGGGGATCTACGCAGATGTGGCCCACGTCCCCGGCTGCGCCATCCGCTCCCCGGTAGATCTCCCCTCGGCAGACGATGCCAGCACCAATGCCTGTGCCTACCTTGATCACCACAAAGTTAGCGTGCGCCTTGCGGTCGTGCCACAGCTCACCGAGTGCCATCACGTTCACGTCGTTGTCCACAAAAACTGGGCACGGGAAGGTTTCCCATAGGTACTCTTTTATGGAAAAGCCCTCCCACCCTGGCATGATGGGAGGATTGATGAGTAGGCCGCTTTTGAACTCCACCGGGCCTGGCACCCCCATCCCAATACCTACCACTTCTTCTGGACTTCTACCGACGCGTTGCAACAGTTGGAGGACAACCCCGCGCACCCGGGCCATGACCGGGCCCGGTCCCAGGCGGACATCCAAATCTTCCCCGTGGTGAGCCAAAACCCGAAGGTTGGGCGTAAGGAGGGCCACATCCAGACTTGTGGCACCCAGGTCTACGCCCACAAGTACGCCGAGTTCGTCCCGGAGCCGCAATGCCATAGGCGGGCGCCCCCCTATGGAGGCTTGAACTTCGGCTTCTTCAACGAGGCCCCGCTCTTTGAGCGACTCCACGACCTCATAGGCTTTACTTCTAGAGAAACCCGTCTGGATGGCGATCTCCCGGCGGGTAAGGTGGCCTTTCCAGAGAAGTAGGTCCATGACTCGGGCTTCTGCCGGGGAGAGGTTCTCCCATATACCACGTCGTGAGTCCATGCTTCTATTATACAAACCAAATGAATAAGAAAACAAAGTTTGTCTTTACGAAGACAAAGTTTTTTCTTGACTGGAAATCTTTGTCGGGTATAGCTTGACTGTGCATTCCAACGTGCGCTCACGGAAGCCGACGAGGTGGCTGGAGGTGTCGCATGAAAAGAACCACGATGGGGCTTTGGGCTTTGGTTTGTGCACTAGCAGCCCTGGGCGTGTGGGCTCAGCAAAGCGGTGCCAGGCCTCCCTACACCATAGGGGTTTCCAACGGCTTTATCGGGAGCGAGTGGCGTGTTCAAATGCTGGACAACATGCGCACGGTTAACGACGAGTATAAGAAGCAGGGGCTTACCCGGGATCTGGTTATTCAAAGTGCTAACGTGGACGTGGCGGGCCAAATTAACCAGATCCGCAACCTGGTGCTCCGGCGGGTTCAGGGGATCATCATTAACCCCAATTCCCAGTCTGGTCTGAATGGGGCCATCCGCGACGCGGTTCGGGCGGGGATTCGAGTGATCTCCGTGGACCAGGAGGTGTCGGCTCCCGAGGCCGTGAACGTAACCATAGACCAGAAGGAGTGGGCCAAGATCAGCATGCGCTGGCTAGCCGAAGCCCTCGGAGGTAGGGGGAACATTGTCATCATCAATGGTATCGCCGGGCATCCGGCCAACGAGGCGCGCTACGAGGGTGTGAAGGAAGTGTTGTCCCAGTACCCCAATCTGCGGGTACTCAATGTTTCCAACGCCGACTGGGACCAGGCTAAAGGCCAGGAGGTTATGTCCCGGCTGATCGCTTCCTACCCCAACATCGATGGCGTTTGGTCTCAGGACGGCATGGCCGAGGGAGCCTTGCGGGCCCTCCTGGCGGCGAACTTACCTAGGCTTCCCATTATGGCGGGGGAGGCCCGGGCCGGGTATCTGCGGCTTTGGGCCGAAGCTAAGCGGCGCTATGCTGACTTTAAGTCCTTCGGTGTTTGCAATCCTCCGGGGGTAGGGGCCAGTGGCCTCAAGGTTCTGGTCCGATTCCTCCAGGGCAGGAAGCTAAAAGATGGGGTTCTCCGGGGACCTTTCAACAATACCATTTACGTCCCTATCCCCTGCCAAGTTTCCGATACCACATTAGAACAAGCGTTGCGGCAAATACAAGGGCGGCCCGATACCTACGTTCTGGACGGGATTATCTCTGATCAGCAGGCGGATTCCTACTTTGAGTAGGATGGGGCTCCTCCTAGAGGTCCGCAGTCTTGTCAAGCGGTTCGGCCCCACGGTTGCCTTGGATGGGGCCGAGCTTTCCTTGGAGGCAGGGGAGATCCTTGGTCTGGTGGGCGCCAACGGGAGTGGGAAGAGCACCCTGATCCGGGTGGTGGCTGGTCTGGTCCGTCCCGATGGAGGGCAGGTACGATGGCAAGGTAAGGCGTTCTTGCCGTCGAACCCGCTAGCAGCGTGGAGGGCGGGCATCGCTGTGGCCCACCAGGAGACCAGCCTGATTCCCACCCTCTCGTTGTGGGAGAACCTAACTCTTCCCCATCGTTCTTTGGGTAAGCCCCTGCCCGCCAAGGCTCGTGTCCGGGAACTTCTGGATCGCTTAACGCTTGCGGTTCCCTTAGAAGTTCAAGCGGGACAACTGTCAGCTTCCGAGCGCCAGATCGCCGAAGTGGCCAAAGCTTTGCTGTGGGAGCCCCGCCTCCTCCTGTTGGACGAGCCCACCGCTGCCCTAGACCACGAACAAGTGCAGGCGCTTTTTACCCAGATACGGGCTTTTGCAGCGCGGGGCACGGGGTGTATTTTCGTAAGCCATCGCCTAAGCGAGGTGCGATCTCTTTGCCACCGAATTCTCGTCTTGCGGGGAGGGCGGGTGGTATACGAGGCGAACTCCAAAACCCCCTTTGAGGAACTTCTGGCCCGCATGGTGGAGGGGTTCGGTGCCGGAGTCCGGAGCACTTTGCCCGTCTCAACAGGTGAGGAGCTTTTACGGGTGGAAGGGCTTCGTACCAAGGGGGTACACGACGTTAGCCTGGTGGTTCGCCAGGGGGAGGTCGTGGGATTGGGTGGCCTCCAGGGGCAGGGACAACGTGAGCTTCTTATGGCGCTTGCGGGGGCCCTCCCTGCTCAAGGGCGTATCTGGCTTGGGGGACGCCCTTTACCGCCCTTGCGCCCTGCTGAGGCGCTGCGTATGGGCCTCGCCTTGGTGAGTGGGGATCGTCAGGAGATGGCTTTTCTCCCACGATCGGTAGCGGAAAACCTGCTCATTGCTGCCTGGCCCCGCTTTGCCCGTGGCGGGGGAGCCTGGTTAGACCTGCATAGAGCCCGTCAGGAGGCCTTCCGCATGGCTGACGGGCTTGGGCTCGTTTATGCAGGTCTGGATGCACCCCTGAGTGGCCTTTCAGGGGGGAACCAGCAGAAGGTCTTTCTAGGGCGGGCCCTCCTAGCTCATCCCCTTGTTCTACTCCTGGACGATCCGACTGTGGGAGTAGATCCCCCTACTCGGGCAGCTTTTTATGCCCGGGTACAAGAACTTGCTGGGCAAGGGTTAGGCATCCTCCTCTATAGCAGCGATGAGGAGGAGATTTTGCGGCACGCACACCGGGTCCTGGTGTTGCTGCGAGGGCGGGTGGTTGCGGTTTTGGAAGGAGTCACCCTTACCCGGGAGGCTCTGCTGGCAGCGAGTCTAGGTGTGGGGAGGGAAAACCGTGGTTAAGCGCGCCTTGCCCTATTATGCACCCGCCCTTTTGCTCACCGTGTTGGTCCTGTTTCTCAGCGGAGGGTTGGCCCCCGGACTTCTAGACCCCTTTAATCTGTCCCGCTTGCTTGCCAGCGCCTTGCCGATGGTTTTCCTTGCAGCAGGTCAAACTCTGGTGGTCCTTAGTGGGGGCATAGACCTCTCCCTGGGGAGCCTTCTCACGTTCACCTTAGTGGTAATGGTGGTGCTTTTCGATGGGGTTGCTGTCGGAGTCGGGTTGCTCGCAGGGCTGGTCGCAGGGCTCATCGGCGGCGCCATCAACGGGGTTGCCGTGGCCTACCTTCGCCTTCAGCCCCTTGTGGCTACATTTGCCACAGGCTTTCTCTTCGGAGGTTTAGCCCTTTGGGTTCTTCCTCGTCCCGGAGGGACCGTCCCTCCGGGGCTACGGGAGCTCTTAGACCCTCCGTGGGCTCCTCTAATTCCCTATCTGTTGCTCCTTGGCGTTTGGGTTTATCTCCGGAGGAGGCCCTGGGGGGTACTCCTATACGCCACAGGCGGCCAAGCGGGTGCAGCTTACGCCAACGGGGTTCCTGTGGCCAGGGTGCGTGTGCTCAGCTATATGGGAGCTGGCCTCCTCGCTGCCTTTGGGGCCCTTTTTTTGTTGGTGGAAACGGGCACAGGGGATCCGCTTGTGGGGCAACCGATGTTGCTGGGGAGCATCACGGCCGTGGTCTTGGGAGGGACCCGGCTTTCCGGGGGTACGGGTGGCTTGGAGGGATCGATCCTGGGCGCTTTGCTCCTCGTCTTGTTCCGAAACCTGGTGTTCTTTCTAGGGGTTCCTTCTGACCTCCAGGTCTTAGCGGAAGGCCTTGTGGTACTGTTGGCGCTTGCCACGTCAGGTTACGTGTTGCGGAGGGGGGCGTGAAGCGGTTTCCGGGGCCACGAGTAGGCGCCATCGGCATGATCCTGTTTCTTTGCGCCCTTCTTTTGGTGATCCAGGGGTTGGCTCAGCCTGGCTTTCTCACCCTTTCCCAGGTGGCTAACCTGATGAAGATTGCGGCTGTTCTAGGGATTTTGGCCATCGGCCAAACCTTAGTGATCCTTTCTGGTAACGAGGGAGTGGATCTCTCGGTCGGAGCCGTGGCAACCTTCGGCGCTGTGTTGGTGTATAACTTGACGCGGGGTCAGGACGACCGATTTCTCCTCGCCCTCGCCCTGTCCTTGGCGGTGGGCTTCATCCTTGGGTGCCTCAACGGAGGGTTAGTGGTCTATAGCCGACTTCCCCCGTTGGTGGCCACCCTGGGAGTAGGCACATTGGTGCAGGGTCTTATTGTTTGGCTTGGTGGTCGGGAACGGGGAGCGGTACCGCCCCTTTTGGTGGAGGCCGTTTCAGGGACTTGGGCGTTTGGACTCCCTGGAATTCTCTTCATATGGGCAGTTCTGGCCTTGGGCGTAGCGCTTTTGCTTCACAGAACCTATTACGGCAAGGCCCTGTACGCCCTGGGAAGCAATAGGCGGGCCGCTTTCTTATCTGGCGTTCGGTTAGAGCGGTACCTGGTTTTAACTTATGCCCTGAGCGGGTTCTTCAGCGCTCTGGGTGGAGTCGTCCTTTTGGGGCATGTACAGCTTATGCACCTTACTCTAGGTCAGGCCTATACCCTCCCCACGGTGGTAGCCGTGGTGGCTGGAGGAACCCTTCTCACGGGGGGTGTGGGTTCGTACTGGGGGACCATGGCAGGGGCTCTCCTGATCACGCTCCTGCAAAGTGTTCTTCTGACCCTCCGCATTGAGGAGTTTGGCCGTCAGGTTGCCTTTGGACTCATCCTTTTGGGCTTCTTGGCCGTGTACGGGAGGGAGAAGGGGTTTCGGTAGTGAGGGGGTGAATGGTATGCGCAAGGAGGCAGAGGTTCTCGGGGTCGGGCTTTTGGGTAGCGGCTTCATCAATGAGTTTCATCTCAAGGCTTTCCGCTATGTGCGCGGGGCTGAAGTCACCGCAGTCTGTAGCCGTACAGAGGCGGGGGCTACTCGTTTGGCGGAGCAGGCCCGTGCTTGGGGGCTTGGAGAGCCTCGTGTCTACACGGACCTTCGGGCCTTTTTGCGGGATCCCCAGGTAGAAGCTGTGTGGGTTGGGATCCCTAACCATCTGAGGTTGGAGGTGGCCGAAGCCATTGCGGATGAAGTCCGGACTGGGCGTGCTTCCCTGCGCGGGGTGGCCTGGGAGAAACCCATGGCCCGTAACCTCAAGGAAGCGCGGGCGATCCTCCAGGCCTTGGAGGAAGCTGGCGTCCCTCACGGGTACTTGGAGAACCAGATCTATGCCCCTTCCCTGACCCGGGGTAAGGAATTGATCTGGAAGCGAGGCGCAGCCCTGGCTGGCCCTCCTTACCTGGCTCGAGCCGCTGAGGAGCACAGTGGGCCTCATCGTCCGTGGTTCTGGCGAGGGGATCTCCAGGGAGGTGGTGTGCTTTCGGACATGATGTGCCACAGTGTGGCGGCGGGATGGTTCCTCCTTACCCCACCCGGGGACTCCATGGCCCGGCTGCGCCCTGAGGCAGTTTCGGCACAGGTTGCTGGTCTAAAGTGGGTTCGCCCCTCCTACGCAGAGGAGCTTTTCCGGATTACAGGGGGGCAAGTGGACTATCGCCAGGCCCCTGCTGAGGACTATGCGGCGGCCCGGGTGGTTTTCCGAACCCCCGCTGGAGAGAAGGTCTTGGTGGAGGCGAGCACATCCTGGAGCTTTGTGGGGCCTGGTTTGCGGCTTACCTTTGAGCTTTTGGGTCCGGAATACGCTTTATGGGTCAACACGCTCGAGGGCGAAGCCAAGGTCTTCTATAGCCGACGTGTGCAAGGCGAAGCAGGGGAAGACTTGGTGGAAAAGCAAAATGCAGAACAGGGGCTCATGCCGTTCTTGGCCGAAGAAGCCTTCACCTACGGGTATGTGAATGAGGATCAGCACATGGTCGAATGTTTCTTAAGTGGTAGGAGGCCATTAACTACCTTAGAGGAGGGGATAGCTGTAACCGAGCTTTTAATGGCTGCCTATTTGTCCGCTGAAACGGGGACTACGGTTAGACTGCCCGAAAGAGCTCTCGAAGAGTTTGTGCCTGCGGTGCAACTGGGAAAGTGGCGCCCCTAGCTAACTCCCCGATTCCGCACGTCCCCCACCTTTCGCAAGGTCAACCCTTCGTTGCCGAAGCCCCTTACCTTGCCTTTCAAGATGCCTAGGGACTTTTCCAAAATTTGGGCCCATTCGGAGCTTGTGGGGGTCTCTTTTTCCGCGAGTTCCAGTCTGGGGCGTTAAAGCCCCCACGCTCCTAAACCCTTACTCGAAGTGCAAGGCCACCCAGCCCACGCTCTCCTTCGCTCATGCCGGGCCCAGTTGCGGTGGGTTTGCTGGTGCAAGGGAACTGGGTTTTAGTCGCCCACACCCTCCTATGAGGCCAGGTGTGGTTGGGGGTGGTGGATGAAGGTAGGGGGGTAAACCAACCTCGCAGACACGCCCCTCGGCTAAACCTAGTCTTCACAGTGTCCTTTTGGCGTGGTGGGTATGGGCGTGGGGGCTATTGTCCACAGAGGCTTGGCTGACCACCTCACTGGAGGAAGCGCTCGAGCCTACCCTTTAGGCCCTCCAGCCGCACGAGCCACCACCCCTCCTTCGGTGGCCGGGGAAGGCTCAAGCCCGGGGGAACCCCGCGCCACTTCCCCTCGTGGTAGCGGGCCACTAGGATGGCCTCTTGCCCGGCCCCCGGCAGGACCTTCCATACCTTGCCCTCTACCCACCAGAGCCTTGCCCAGGCCAGGGAGAGCCCGAAGAGGCTTCCTGGCCCCTCGTAGTAGGCCCACCCCTCGGGCACCAAGACCTGGAGGCCTTCCGGGGCCACCTCCACCACCATGCCTGGGGCCAGGTAGGGGAGGAGGGGAGAGGAACTGGGCAAGGCCCGGCCCCCGGCCCACAACGTCCCTGCCTCCACCGCCTCCACCCGGCCGTAGTACACCGGGCGCTCGCCCCTTTTCTCACCCTTCTCCTCCTTCTTCGGCGCTTCCTTGCCTTCCTCCCGCCGCTTTTCCCCCTCCCCGGAGGCCCCAGCCAGGCCTTGGGCCGCAAGGGGCCAGAGGGCAAGCCTAGCGAGGAGTTGCCGCCGCGTCATCCTTCCACCTCGGCAACCGCACCCGCACTCGTAGCCCGGGGTGGGCGTTTTCCACCTCGAGGCTCCCCCCAAGCCGTTTGGCCGCCTGGTCCGCCAGCGCCAGGCCGAGCCCGAGCCCCTCGCCCCTTTGGCCCCGGAAAAAGGGCTCCGTGATCCTGGGCAAGAGCTCCGGGGCCACCCCGGGCCCGTGGTCCCGCACCTCGAGGTGAACCTCGTCCCCCGAGGTTGCGAGGCGAACCTGCACGGGCGGGGCGCCGTATCGCAGGGCATTTTCCAGGAGATTGTCCAGGATGCGCTCCACAAGGCCCGGGTGGGCCAGGACCCAAGCGGGACCTTGCACTTCGGCTTCCACCCCGGCCCACCCCGTCAGGTTTTGCCGCAAAAAGGCGCAAAGCTCCAGGGGCTTCAGGTCCGTGGCCTCGGCCCGGGCCAGGGCCAGGAGGCCCTCCAGCACTGCCTCCATGCGGTTCACCGCCTGGGCCATCCTGGGAAGGGCGCGCTCCAGGGGCACCAGCCCGCCTTGTAAGGCTTCCACTTGGCTTCGGACCACGGCCAAGGGGCTTCGGAGCTCGTGGGAGGCGTGATGCGTGAACAGCCTTTCCCGTTCCAGCGCCCCCCGCACCGCCTCCGCCATGCGATTGAAGCCCTGGACCAGGCGGTTCATCTCCCGCTCCCGTACCGGGGCGAGGGGTTGGGGGAAATGGAGGGCGGAGAGGGCCTCCACCGCCTCCGCCAGGGTTTCCAGGGGCTTCAGGAGGAGGGTGGCGAAGGCGTACCCCAGGAGGCTCGCCAGGGCCAGGAAGGGAAGGAGGAGGAGAGCGCCGCTTCGCAGGTAGGCCCTGAGGGCCCGGGCGTACTCCTCTGTGCGCAGGTAGACCTCCAGCTGGTACCCTTCCCACGGCAATCGAGCGGTGCGCCAGGCTTCCTGGGGTTGCGGCGCAAAGCCCCCTTCCAGGACCACTGTCCCGCCTCGCAGGAGCCGGAAGCCAAAGGTGTAGTGGCTCCCGCCGAAGGCTTCGGCGGAAACCAGCCGGGGGCCCGAGGGGGTGAGGGCCAAGGCCCGTTGCACCCGGGAGGAGGCCTCCTGGAGGTCCAAGGCGATGTCCCGCTCCACCAGGTTCCGGAAGACGGCGTAGCCTCCAAGGAGGGTTACGAGGCCGGTGCCGGCGGTCACTAGGAAAAAGGCCCAGGCCAGTCGGCTCTTCAGACTCATGGCGTACCCAGACGGTACCCCCCGGGCCCCCGCTCCACCACCCAGGGGGCGAGTTGCCGCCTCAACTTCTGCACGTAGACCCGGAGAACGGCCTCGCTTTCCGCCTCGGGGAAGAGCCGGACCAGGAGCTCCTCTCGGGAAAAGGTCTTCTCTGGGTTGAGGGCGAGGAGCTCCAGGAGGGCGAAGGCTTTCGGGGAGAGGCGCACCTCCTTCCCCCCGAAGGTGACCCGCCGCGCCGCCAGGTCCACCTCCAGGGGCCCCCGCACCAGGACCCGCCCCTTGAACTCGGCGTTGTGCCGCGCCAGGTCCCGGACCCGGGCCAGGAGCTCCTCCAGGTGGAAGGGCTTCACCAGGTAGTCGTCCCCGCCCAGCTCCAGACCCGTGAGGCGGTCCTCGAGGGCGTCCCGGGCGGTGAGGAAGAGAATTCCCCCCTTGTAGCCGCTTTCCCGCAGGGCCTCGGCGAAGCGAAAGCCGGCGTCCTCCCCTTCGGGGAGCATCACGTCCAGGACCAGGACATCGGGTTCCCCCTCGGCCAGCCTTGCCCAGGCCTCCTCTAGACTCCGCGCCCCCACGGCCTCGTACCGTTCCCGGTGCAGCAGGGCCACCACGGGCTCGAGGATGCCCTCTTCGTCCTCCACCACCAGTACCCTCATGGCTCCTTTGCGTACAGGGCCAAGGCCCCAAGGAGGGCGAGGCCCGAGAGGCTTAGGGGAGCCAAGGGAGGGGGGGAGGCCTCCGTTTGCTCCCCTTCGCCCCCATACTCACCTTCCTCGTCCACCAGAACCAGGGTACCTGGGCGGAGGGCCTCCCCTGGAAGTCCCTCCTCCATATGCTCCACGAGCCCCAGGAGGCCAGCGCCTCCCAGGAGGAGGAGGGCCACCGCCGCCCCCATGCGGAGGCTTGGGCTTAGGAGGCCCAAGGCGGCCAAGAGGACCCCCAGTCCCGCCACCATGGGCGCCAGGAGCTGGATCCCTTCCGTGTGCCCTAGGAGGAGGAGTTCCAACAGGGTGAGGAAAAAGCCCATGGCCACCAGGAGGGCCACCAGGTCGGGAAACCGCCCTTTAATCCACCCTCGGATCGGCTCCATGCTCCACCTCGATCTTTCTCCTTCTAAGCCTTGCCGTCTAGCCCGTGGCCGTAGGCGCAGAGGTTTGCGGGCAGGACCGGGTTGTAGGCCTCTAGTCTTAAGGAGCCCCCATTCCCGGGAGTAGGTTCCCTTGGAAACCTTCCTCCGTGGGTTATGGTTTTCTAGAAAAATATGAAGTTTCTACAGAAATGTGATACTACGTTTGAGAGAGGGGAGGACGAGGCCTGTAACAGGGTCCATCCTCACTCGTACGAGGACCTCGCGCACCAAGCCTTGATCCACTACCGGTCCATCCCCACGCGTGTGGGGACTACGGGGCCCTCGAGGGCCTCGCTTCCCGCCCCGACGGTCCATCCCCACGCGTGTGGGGACTACGCAAGGGCCACAAGAGCCCGCGCCCATGCCCCAGGTCCATCCCCACGCGTGTGGGGACTACGCAAGGGCCACAAGAGCCCGCGCCCATGCCCCAGGTCCATCCCCACGCGTGTGGGGACTACTCGTCCTGGCGGAGAACAACTTCGGGCGGCTCCGGTCCATCCCCACGCGTGTGGGGACTACGGCGTTGGCCGCAACGTCAAGCCGTTCCGCCACGGTCCATCCCCACGCGTGTGGGGACTACTGCTCCCCTACCTGGATGGGGATGGTCACGGTCGGTCCATCCCCACGCGTGTGGGGACTACGGCCATCGCGGGGGTGGCCGCCCTGACCACGGCGGTCCATCCCCACGCGTGTGGGGACTACACTTGACCAGGACGCTAAAAACCCCGCCTGACCCCCCTCTAAGTATCTAAAAGGGAGCTATTCCGGAGTTTGCTTGTCAAGATCCCCGCGCAAGCCTTTACTGAAGCGTTCTAGCTTTTGCGCTTTGCACAGTGCCTCGGCGTTGCGCACTGCCACGAGAAGTATACCATCCCTGCTATTGAGGAGGTGTTTGAGGAGGAGATGGCCGAACGCCTATACCCGGAACCTGATTACGCCGTTAGGGAGGATTGAGCAACTCAAAGTGACACGCAATCGCGAGGGAGTCTTCCTCACCGAGGTCTTCAAGCGCCACAAGATAAGGACGGGGGAGGTGGAGGAGGCCGTCCTGGAGATCTGCTTGCAGGGGGTCTCCACCCGCAAGATCGCAGCCATCACGGAAGGGCTCTCTCGAATCCGCGTCAGGAAGGAGACGATTTCCCGGATTGCCCAGCGTCTGGAAGAGGAACTTTCCGCCTAGCGGGAACGGCCCTTGAAGCTGGCTTACCCCTACCTCTACCTGGACGCGAGGGATTTCCAGGTGAACTGGGGCGGGCGGGTAGTGGACTTGGTCCTCTTGGTGGCGGTGGGGGTGAACCAAGGGGGCTACCAGGAAGTGCTGGCGGTGGAACCCGCGGGCGGGGAACGGAAGGAGGCCTGGCGAAACCGACTCAAAGGATTGAGGGAAGGCGGGCTTCGCGGGGTAAGAGAGGGGATTTCCCACGACCACCCTTCCCTCCGCCCGGCGGTGATGGCCGAGCTTTCCGGAGTGGGGTGGCAGCGGTGCGTGGTGCACGTTGCGCGCAAGGGATTGGCCCACGTGCCGCAATCGGAGGGGGGCTTGGACCCACCTAGAGTTCTAGAGTTTCTCCGGGGCCACCAGAGGCACCTCAAGAGCACGAATGTGCTGGAGTGGGTTTCTAGGGAGGTGAATTGCGGGACCGAGGGGGTAGGGGTGTTCCCGAACAAAAAGCGCTTGGCCAACCTGGACACGGTGGTGAGGCTTCAGGATTGGGCATTCAGGCGTTACAGGGACATGGGCCTGCTCTGGGCCGCGGAAAGCGAACCCACAAAAATCGCGACTTGACGCCTTGACAACCATCGAAATCTATGTTAGCTTTGTAGTCAAGCGGAGGTTGAACGTTAAACTATGCCTACTTTACGGGATGTGGCCAGACTGGCCGGGGTTTCCCACACCACGGTTTCTCACGTGCTTAACGGAACCAAGCAAGTCCGTTCCGAGGTGGCTGACCGGGTGTGGGCGGCAGTAGAGACCCTTGGGTACCGCCTGAACCGTCAAGCCCAGGCCCTCCGCCGGGGCCACAGCCACACCCTAGGCTTGGTGCTACCCGACCTAACCAACCCCTTCTTCCCTGGCCTGGCTCAGGCTATCGGCTTGGCTGCGCGCAAGGCAGGGTACACCCTTACCCTGGTGGATTCGCTCGGGGATGAGGGAGTGCAAGAGGAGGGTTTGCACCGTCTGGCTGAGGAACAGGTAGCAGGAGCGATCTGGGTGCCTGTCGGGGTTTATACGCCCCCTCCTTTTCCCGTGGTCCTGGTGGACCGTACTGTGGAAGGAACGGATGGTGTGGAGGCGGACCATTACCTTGGGGGAAGGCTGCAAGCTCGCCACGCCCTAGCGCTGGGCCATCGACGCGTAGGCCTCCTCATAGGTCCCCAGAGCCTACGAAGTGCTCGTTTACGTCGGGAGGGGTTTCTGGCTGAGGCCCAACTAGGGGGTCTGGAAGTGGTCTGGGAAGAAGAGGTTCCCTTTGGACTGGAGCTAAGTTCCGGTGCTCAGGCTCGTTTGAGGAGAGCCCGGGATGAAGTATCGCTGGTAGTAGCGGCCAACGACGTCATAGCGGTAACCGCCCTAAGAGTCCTGCGGGAGGCAGGTATTCGGGTACCCGAGGAAGTCTCCCTCATCGGTTATGACGATATCCCCTGGTCCACACTGGCTTTTCCGTCCCTCACCACCATCCGCCAGCCGGTGAAAGAGATGGCCGAGGCCGCTGTGGCTCTCCTGCTCCGCCGTCTCCGGGAACCAACAGCTGAGGCGGTACGGGTTGTCCTGCCCGTGACCTTGATCCCTCGGGAGTCCGCCCGGGAGGTGCGGTGATGATCCTAGTGGTAGGTAGCCTGAACATGGATCTCGTCATACGGGTAAGCCACCTGCCCTACCCGGGGGAAACTGTTCTCGGGGAAGCTTATGAGGCCTTTCCCGGCGGTAAAGGAGCCAACCAAGCGGTGGCTGCGGCCCGGCTCGGGGGAAGGGTGCGGATGATTGGCCGGGTGGGGGAAGACGCTTTTGGCCAGGCGTTGAGAGAGAGGTTGGCCCAAGAGGGTGTGGATGCGGCTTGGGTACGGGAAACTCCAGGACCCAGCGGAACCGCCTTCATCCTGGTGGACCCCAAAGGGCAAAACCAGATCGCCGTGGCGCCGGGAGCCAACGCCCATCTGACCCCGGAGGACCTTCCCGAAACGGCCTTTAAGGGAGCCAAAGTGGTTCTTCTCCAACTGGAGGTTCCCTTGCAAACTGTGGCCCGGGCAGTAGCCTTGGGCCGTAAGGTTGGAGCCCGGATTCTCCTCAACGCCGCTCCGGCTCAAGCTCTACCGCCCGAAATACGGCAGGAGATTGACCTCCTTCTGGTCAACGAGCTGGAAGCGGCGCAATTGGCGGGACTTCCTTCCCCCCGAACCCCGGAGGAGGCCTTGGTCCTTGCTCGCCACCTTCGGCACCTGGTGCCCCGGGCTCAGGTGGTTCTTACCCTGGGGGCTCAGGGGGCGGTTTGGTCGGGGGACGAGGAGGGACATCTCCCTGCCTTCTCTGTTAGGGTGGTGGATACCACGGCGGCGGGAGACGCCTTCGCGGGGGGCCTTGCCGTGGCGATGGCCGAGGGCTGGGAAATGCGGGCCGCCCTCCGCTTCGCCAACGCCGCGGGCGCTTTGGCCGCTACCCGGCCCGGGGCCCAGTCTTCCCTGCCTTTCCGGCAAGAGGTGGAAGCTCTTTTGGAGGGTGAAAGATGAAGAAGAGCGGTATTCTCCACCCCGTTTTGGCCCAGGTGGTAGCCTCCCTCGGCCACGGAGACCTGCTTGTGGTAGCGGATGCAGGGCTTCCCATACCCCAAGGTCCCTTGCGCATCGACTTGGCCTACGCGCCGGGAAAGCCCCCTTTCCTGGATGTTGTTCAGGTACTTTTGCAGGAACTTCAAGTGGAAAGGGCGGTCTTAGCCCAGGAGCTACGGGAAAGAAGCTCGGATTTTCACCATCGTGTGGAGAAGGCCCTCCGAGAAATCTCTGGAGCAGAGGTTACCTACGTATCCCACGAGCGGTTTAAAGAACTTGTGGTAAAGGCAAAAGCCGTAGTGCGCACAGGGGAGTTTACGCCCTACGCCAACCTCATTCTCCAGGCGGGGGTGGTGTTCTAATGGCCCTCTTAGAGATGCGGGGGATCCGTAAGCACTTTGGGGGCGTGGAAGCCCTCAAGGGGGTGGACCTCGCGGTGGAGGAGGGGGAGGTTCACGCCCTCGTGGGAGAAAATGGAGCGGGGAAATCCACCCTGATGAAGATCCTTTCTGGGGCCCTAATCCCGGATGAAGGGGAAGTCTGGCTTTCAGGGCACCGCCTTCGTTTAGGGAGCGTCCAAGAAGCTAGGCAGCAGGGCATCGCTATGGTCTATCAGGAGCTGAACCTGGTCCCGAACCTTTCCGTAGCGGAAAACCTCTTCCTTGGTACCTTTCCCCTTCGCATAAATTGGCGAGAGCTGTATGCCAAGGCCCGGGCGCTCCTAAAAGCCCTGGACCTCGATATTCCCCCTGAGGTTCCCTTGGGATCCTTGGAGGTAGGGCAGCAGACCCTGGTGGCGGTAGCCCAGGCGTTAAGCCAGGATGCTCGTGTTTTGGTGTTCGATGAGCCCACGGCTGCGCTGAGCGCCCGGGAAGCTGAGCGGCTATTCCGGCTGGTGACAGAACTCCGGAGTCGGGGGTTGGGGGTTGTCTGGATCAGTCACCGACTCGAGGAAATCTTCCGCCTGGCCGACCGCGTAACCGTTCTCCGGGATGGCCAGCGGGTGACCACAGTACCCCTTTCAAAACTAAAGCCCGAAACTCTGGTGGAGCTCATGGTGGGGAGGCGAGAGGAAGTGCATTTGAACCTCTTGGCTCCGGGGAGCGGGCCTCCGCTACACCTGGAGGTGAGCGGAAAGGGCATGGAGCCCTTAGCGCTTCACCTCCACCCCGGGGAGATTCTAGGGCTTGCGGGGGTTGTGGGTTCGGGGCGGAGCGCGGTGGTGGAAGCCCTCTTCGGGCTGGGAGGGGAAGGAAGGGTGAACGGCGAGCCTATCCGCTCTCCTCTGGACGCCATCCGGCGCGGCGTATTCTTGGTGCCCGCCGACCGAAAAGCCCAGGGCCTCATCCTGAGCCTGAGCGCCCGGGCCAACATCAGCCTTCCTGTCCTATCCGAACTCGCCAGTAGGGGATTCCTATCCACCCCTAAGGAAGTCGCCTTGGCCCAGCGGTGGTTCCAAGCCCTGGGAATCCGTCCACAGGACCCTGAGCGGCTTGCTGGCACCTTCTCCGGGGGAAACCAACAGAAGTTGGTCCTGGCCAAAGCCTTGGCCACTAGGCCCCGCCTCCTCCTTTTGGCGGAGCCCACCCGGGGTGTGGACGTGGCTGCACGCCAGGAGATCTACGGCCAGCTGGCGGCATGGGCCAGGAAAGGAGTGGCCCAGATCGTTTCCAGCGGGGACACGGAGGAACTTCTCCTCTTGTGCCACCGTATCCTGGTCTTCCGCAAAGGCCGGGTAGTGGCCGAGTTTCGCCCTCCCTACCGCCGTGAGGAGGTGGTTTCCCATGTGGTGGGCGCGGCTCAGGCTTGAACTCTTTTCCCGTTATGGCCTTTTTTGGGCCCTTGGGCTTTTGATTCTAGCCCTGAGCCTTCTGTCCCCTTATTTCTTAACGCCCTCCAACCTACTGAACATTCTGCGCCAAGTGTCGGTTAACGCCATTCTGGCCCTGGGAATGACCGTGGTCATCCTCAAGGCGGGGATTGACCTTTCCGTAGGCTCCCTCTTGGCCCTCGCCGGAGCCGTGGCGGCTGGCTTTGCCCTTTCGGGCTACCCTCCAGCCTTGGCCATGGGGATGGGGGTTGGGTTAGCCGTGATCTTGGGGGCATTGCAGGGCCTACTTGTGGCTTACGCTGGTCTTCCCCCCTTCATCGTGACCCTAGCTGGCCTGACCGCTTTCCGGGGACTCACGCTGGTTTATACCGACGGGAGGCCCCTCACCGGACTTCCTGACCCCTTTCTTTTCCTGGGAAATGGCACGCTACTGGGGATTCCGGTGCCGGTTTTGGTGATGCTCCTTTTCCTCTTCCTAACACATGTCCTTCTCCGCTACACTGCCTGGGGGCGTTACCTTTACGCCATCGGCGGTAACGAGGAGGCGGCCCGGCTCTCCGGGGTGCCGGTGGCCCGCATCAAGGTCTTTGCCTACGCCTACTCGGGACTGGCCGCAGGCCTAGCCGCCCTGGTGCTCACAGGGCGGCTCAACTCTGCGCAGCCCACCGCTGGTACGGGGTTCGAGCTGGACGCCATAGCTGCCGCGGTGGTTGGGGGAACCTCGCTGGCGGGGGGGAGGGGAACGGCCTGGGGAACCTTTTTGGGAGCCCTCATTATCGGCGTGCTGAACAACGGAATGAACCTGCTCAACGTATCGGCCTTTTACCAGCTGATTGCCAAGGGGGTGGTTATTGTTCTAGCCCTTTTGGTGGATCGGCTGGTTAGAAGGAGGTGAGGCAGATGGCAAGGCGGATCGGGGTTTTCGGATTGTTGGCTTCGGTGTGGCTGTTGGGCTTGGTCTTCGCCCAAGGGACGGTGGTAGGGCTTTCGCTTTCCACCCTTAACAACCCCTTCTTCGTCACCCTGAGGGACGGGGCGTTGGAGGCGGCGAAAAAGGCAGGGATCCAGTTGGTGGTCCTGGACGCCCAAGATCGGGTGGATAAGCAGGTTGCCGACATTGAGGACCTTGTTCAGCGCCGTGTGCGTGTCCTCCTGGTCAACCCCACCGACAGCGCTGCCGTGGTTCCGGCCATCCAGCGGGCCAACCAAGCGGGGATTCCCGTCATTACTGTGGACAGGGCAGCATCGGGTGGGAGGGTGGCTTACCACGTCGCCTCGGATAACGTGTCTGGGGGAAGAATGGCAGCGGAGTTTATCTGCAACCTGCTCAAGGGGAAAGGGAAGGTTGTGGAGCTTGAAGGTATTCCTGGAACCTCGGCGGCTCGGGACCGGGGCCAGGGCTTCAACGCCTATCTCAAGGAAAAGTGTCCCGGCATCGCGGTGGTGGCCCGGCAGACGGCGAACTTTGACCGGGCTCAAGGGCTTACGGTGATGGAGAACATCCTGCAGGCGCAACGGGAGATCGATGCAGTTTTCGCCCACAATGATGAAATGGCGCTGGGCGCCCTTCAGGCCATTAAGGCTAGTGGCCGCAAGATCCCCGTGGTCGGTTTTGACGCCACCCCCGATGCGGTGAAGGCAGTAGAAGCTTGCGAGATGGCAGCCACCGTGGCCCAACAACCTGCGGAGATGGGGCGGATAGCGGTGGAAAAAGCGGCTGAGCTAATTCGGGGGGGTAGGGCACCTGCACAAACCCAGTTCATTCCCGTTCCCTTAAAGCTGGTTACCAACCCCCGGTGCACCTGGTAGACCTCAATGCCACGGCAATACCCCCGGAAATGCTTCCGGGGGTATTCCTTTTCTCCCTGACGGCAGTGTAACCGACATTCCGCACCCCTCTCCCTTGGCCTTAGGATTTTGGGATGGAAACCACACCCAACCTACAGGTGTACGACCTGGGCCACCTGGGCCTGGTGGCCAGCATCCTGGATCAGATAGGA
>NZ_BSRG01000013.1 GCF_040363165.1 Thermus sp. LT1-2-5
TTGGCCTGGGGCTGGGTGGGGTAGAGGCGGTACTTGAAGGCTTTGCGCGTCCCCGTCCTCCACGTAGGATAGCGCGCTTTTCGCTTATCCCGCTACACGCTCCTTCGGAGCGCGTGGGGGTCCATGTATCCCTGGTTTGAAAACCGGGGCATTATGGCCCCCACACCCCCTTTTCTGTAAGCACGCCTGCCTTCCAGGTCCAGGGTAAGGCGGCCCCGAACCACCACGTTGGCGGCCTCGCCGTGGGCCCGACGCAGGAGGGCTCGCACCCGAGCCCGAAGCTCCTTGAGGTGGAAGGGCTTGGCGAGGTAGTCGTCCGCCCCCGCCTCCAGGCCCTCCACTCGATCCTCCACCTCGCCCCGGGCGGTGAGCATCAACACGGGAGGCCGATGCGCCTCTCTTAGCCTTCGCAAGAGGGAGAAGCCGTCCATTCCGGGAAGCATCACATCCAGTATGGCAAGGTCGTAATGAGTTCATCCATCCTCCCTTGCGGCAAGGGCCCTTCTGCTCTACCCCGCTGGCGGGCCCGGGCGCATCCTGGGGATCCCCAAGGGGGCCAAACCGTCCCTAGGCCGTGAGGGGGGCGGGCAACGCTTCAGCTCCGCTTTAGATCCGTCCCCTAGGGTGGGCTATGGGAGGTGCGTATGGCTAAGGTGCGTGCGGTTCTGGTCCTTTTGGCGCTAAGCCTGGCGGGCGCCGTATTCTGGTGGGCCTGGGAGCGGGGGGATGGGCAGGGCTTCCCGGCGCAAACCCCCTCCCCGGTGGCGGGACCCAGCGGTTTGCTCCCAGACGAGGCCAACACGGTGGAGATCGCCGCCAAGTATGGGCCCGGGGTGGTCCTGGTGCAAAGCTACGTACCCGGCCAAGCCCTTCCCCGCAACATCCCGCCCCAGTTCGCCCCCTTCTTCGCCCCCTTCCTGCAACCCCCGCAGGTGGGAACGGGTTCCGGCTTCTTCGTGGACCCTGAGGGCTACATCCTGACCAATTACCACGTGGTCCAAGGGGCGGAGCGGATAGAGGTCCAGCTCCAGGGGAACCCCAAGGCCTTGCCCGCCAAGCTGGTGGGCTCGGTGCCCGCCTTGGACCTCGCCCTCCTCAAGGTGGAGGCGAAGCCCCCAGCGGTCCTTCCCCTGGGCGACTCGGACCGGCTTCTTGTGGGCCAGAAGGCCATCGCCATCGGCAATCCCTTCGGGCTGGAGTTCACCGTGACCACGGGGGTGATCTCCGCCATCCGTCAGAACCCCGGGGCGGTGGACCCTTTGGTGCCCAAGCTCATCCAGACGGACGCCCCCATCAACCCAGGGAACTCCGGGGGACCCCTCTTGGATTCCCGGGGTGAGGTGATCGGGGTAAACACGGCCATCCTCTCCCCCACGGGGCAAGTGGGGGCGCCCCAGTACTCGGGCATCGGGTTCGCCATCCCCATCAACCTGGTAAAAGAGTGGCTTCCCGCCATGAAGGCGGGCAAGCAGGTGACGGAGGCGGAGATCCTAGCGAAGCGTCCCCGCATCGGCGTGGAGGTCCTGCCCCTAGGCGCCCTTCCGCCAAGCCTCCGGGCCCAGTACGGCCTGCCGGAGCAGGGCCTTTTGGTGCAACGGGTCACCCCAGGCCTGCCCGCCCAAAAGGCCGGGCTCAAGGGGGCTAGCCGCTTCGTAAGCCTGCAAGACCCCGTCACCGGCCAGACCGTGCAGGTGGGCGTCGACGGCGATGTGCTGCTGGAGGCGAACGGCAACCCCCTCACGCAACCCACGGACCTGCAAAACCTCCTCGCCAACCTCAAGCCGGGTCAGGCCGTGAACCTCAAGGTATGGCGGCAGGGGCGGACCTTTGAGGTACAGGTGCGGCCCGCCGGGGGTGGGCAGTGAACGCCTCAGACCTCCTCAACGCCCTCTTTTGGCTCTTTCTCATCTTCACCTTCTTGAGCCCCTACCTGCAAAGGCAGGCCCTCGAGGCCGCCCGCACCCGGCAAATCCTCGCCTTGGAAAGGAAGCGGGGTAGCCGGGTTATCACCCTCATCCACCGCCAGGAGGCCATCAGCCTCCTCGGGGTACCCCTAGTGCGCTACATCGACGTGGACGACTCGGAGGAGGTTTTGCGGGCCATCCGGCTGACCGACCCAGGCGTGCCCATAGACCTCATCCTGCACACGCCAGGAGGCCTGGTGCTGGCGGCGGAGCAAATCGCCCTGGCCCTCCTGCGCCACCCTTCCAAGGTCACGGTCTTCGTGCCCCACTACGCCATGTCCGGGGGTACCCTGATCGCCTTGGCGGCGGACGAGATCGTCATGGACGAAAACGCCGTTTTGGGGCCCATCGACCCCCAGATTGGGGACTACCCGGCGGCAAGCCTCCTAGCCTTGCTGCAGACCAAGCCCCTGGACAAGATCGAAGACGCCACCCTCATCAAGGCGGACATCGCCGCCAAGGCCATGCGGCAGGTGGCGGAGGTGGCGGAGAAGCTCCTCGCCAAGCATATGGACCCTGACAAGGCCCGCACCACCGCCCGCCTCCTCTCCCAGGGCACTTGGACCCACGACTACCCCATCACCGTGGAGGAGGCCCGCGGCCTGGGCCTGCCCGTTGCCACCGCCATGCCCAAGGAGGTGTACTCCCTGATGGAGCTCTACCCCCAAACCCAGATGCGCCGCCCCAGCGTGCAGTACGTACCTATGCCCTATAGCAGGAGGAACCCATGAAGCCCCCGAAATTGGACACGCTCCTCACCATAATGACCCTGGTTCTGGTGGGGCTTGGCTTTACCAGCCTCTACTTCGCCATAGACGACCTGCGGCATCGCATCGGCACCCCCCAGGGCCAAGGTCCCGTGGCTGCGGGCGCTTCAAGCAACGCTTATCCTTCCCTACCCGCCGACTTCCCCGAGTCCTTGGACCAGGTGGTGGCCCTGGGCAAGGAGATCTTCCTGAACACCAAGGACCATCCCCTATCCCAGCCCTACGTGGGCAACAACCTCAACTGCACCTCCTGCCACCTTAACGGGGGCACCGATCCGAAAGGGCTGACCTTGGTGGGCACCGCCACCGCTTTTCCCGCCTACTCGTCCCGGGAAAAAGCGGTGATTACCCTGCAAAACCGGATCGGGGACTGCTTCATGCGGAGCATGAACGGCACCCTGCCCCCCTTGGGCAGCGCCGTCATGGTGGCCCTCGACGCCTACATCACCTCCTTGTCCCAGGGCATGCCCATGAAAATGAACCCCAAAAGTCCCACAGGGCCCAACGCCCTCAAGCCCCTCCAGGTGGACTGGAAGGCGGCTGACCCCAACCGCGGCCAGGCGCTTTACCAGCAAAAGTGCGCTGTCTGCCACGGGCCAAACGGGGAGGGGCAGGTGGGGCCGCCCCTGTGGGGCCCGCGCTCGTTCAACGCCGGGGCGGGCATGGCCAACTGGCAGAACCTGGCCGCCTTCATCCACGGGGCCATGCCCCTGGGCAACCCCAACCTGACCCCGGAGGAGGCCCGGGACATCGCCGCCTTCGTGGACAGCCAGCCCCGCCCGGACTTCGTCCTGAAGGACCACCTACCACCCCCCACCGGGCTAGGGGTGTACACCTCCAAGGTGTTGGACGAAACCAAAAAGGCAGGACCGGTGAAGCCATGAGGAACGGAGAGCCCATCCACCTGGTGGTCCTGGGCATCACAGGCGACCTTTCCCGGAGGCTACTCTTCCCCTCCCTGGTGGCGCTGCACCAGGCGGGGCGGCTCCCGCGGCTCCAGATCCTTGGGGTGGGGGCCGAACCCTGGAGCCTCGATGCGGTGCAGGAGCATCTGGAAAGCTTTCTGCGCCGCCGGAACGGGGTGGATCTCAGGGCGTGGGAAGAGCTCAAGGGCTGGATCGCCTACCGCCAAGCCGAGATCTCCACCCAGGGCCTGGGATTTCTCCGGGGCCTTCCAGGCCCCGCCCTCTTCTACCTGGCCCTCCCCCCTGCCCTCTTCCCCAAGGCGGCGCGGGCCCTGGGGGTCTTAGGCTTGGGCCGGGAGCGTACGGGCTGGCGCCGGGTGGTGGTGGAAAAGCCCTTTGGCACGGACCTCGCCTCCGCCCAAGCGCTCAACCGCCTCCTCCACCGCTACTTCCGGGAGGAGCAGGTGCTCCGCATGGACCATTTTGTGGGCAAGTACGCCGTGCAAAACCTCCTTCACCTGCGGAGGGAAAACCCTAGCCTCGAGGCGCTCTTCAGCCGCCAAGGTGCCGCTTACGTGGAGATCACCTACGCCGAAAGCCTGGGGCTAGAGGGAAGGGCCCGTTACTACGAGGGGACGGGGGCCCTGCGGGATATGCTCCAAAACCACCTGATGCAACTCCTGGCCCTGGTGGCCATGGACCCCCCGGCTCGGCTGGAAGGAAGCTCCCTACGGGCGGCCCGAGCCGAGGCCCTAAGGGCCTTGCTCCCCGCCGACCCCCAGAATGCGGTGCGAGGACAGTACCAGGGTTATCAGGAGGAGGATGGCGTGGCCCCCGCCTCCCGGACAGAAACCTACGCCGCCTTGCGCCTTACCTCCCAGGCCCCCCGTTGGCTCGGAGTGCCCTTCTACCTGCGAAGCGGCAAGCGGCTTGCCCAAGGGCTTGGCCACATCACCCTCTTCCTGCACCCCTCACCAGAGGGGCGGCGGGGAAGGCTCCTGTTCCGGCTCAAACCCACCGTAGCCCTGGAGCTCACCCTCCTGGGCCCTGGGAACCGGGAGGAAACCCTGGAGTTCCGCCTAGGCCCTGAGCCGGAGTTTAGCGCCTACGAGGAGCTTCTCCTGGCCGCCTTAGCGGGGGACCTCACCTTCTTCCCTTCGGAGGCGGAGGTGGAAGAGGCGTGGCGGGTGGTGGACCCGGTGCTTCGGGCCTGGCGTAGGGGAACACCCCAGGTCTACCCCCAAGGAAGCGAGGGGCCTAGCCTCGAGGGATTCCTCCTCCCTGGCCACAGCCTCCTCCCCATAGGGGGTGGCTCATGATGGGGCTCCTCGGTCTCGGCCGCATGGGGTTGGGCATGGCCCGCCGCTGGAGCGGGGCAGGCCTTCCCGTCCTGGGGTACGACCCCGATCCGGCAGCCCGGGCTAGAGCCGCAAACGGGGGCGTTCCTGTGGCGGATAGCCTGGCCGAACTCCTCTCCCGGCTTCCTCCACCCCGCAACCTCTGGCTCATGGTGCCCGCAAACGGGGTGGAGGAGGCCCTAGAGGCCCTCAAACCCCAGCTTGCCCCCGGGGATCTGGTGGTGGATGGGGGGAATTCCCCCTACTGGCAGAGCCAGCGCCGGGGCCACGAGCTCGCCGCTTTGGGCGTGGGGTTTTTGGACGTGGGGGTTTCGGGGGGCCTGTTCGGGGAGGAGGAGGGCTACGGCCTGATGGTGGGAGGGGAAAGGGCGCTGGTGGAGCGCATCCTGCCCTACCTCCAAGCCCTGGCGCCCGAGGGAGGCTTCGTGCACGCGGGAACGCTGGGGGCAGGCCACTACGCCAAGATGGTCCACAACGGGATCGAGTACGCCCTCATGGAGGCTTACGCCGAGGGAATCGAGCTTTTGGCCGCGGCCCAGGAGGAGCTGGACTTGGATCCCCAGGCGGTGGTGGGTGCGTGGCGCCGGGGTACCATCGTGCGCTCCTTCCTTCTGGACCGTTTTGCCGAGGTCCTGGCGGGCGATTTGGCGGTGGAGCCCTTGGTGGCGGACTCCGGGGAGGGCCGCTGGGCCGTGGAGGAGGCCTTGCGCCGTGGCCTTCCCGTGCCCGCCTTGGCCCAGGCCCTCTTCGCCCGCTGGGAAAGCCAAGGTAAAGCCTCGTTGCGCTACCGCCTCCTGGCCTTGGTGCGGCGGGCCTTTGGGGGGCATCCGGTGCGGAGGCAGGATGCGGATTGAGGTCTTCTCCTCCCCCCAATCGGCCCTGGAAGCGGCCCTGGCTTGGCTCCTTTCCCAGCTCACCCGTGGCCAAAATGGGGTGCTGGCAGGGGGCGAAACCCCCCTTCCCCTGTACCGCGCCCTCGCCCGCCTGGCTCCCCACTACACGGGCGTCCTCCTCCTCTCAGACGAGCGCTGGCTCCCCCCCTCGGACCCGGGAACGAACCTCCAAAAGGTGGCGCAAGCCTTGGGCCCCTTGGCCTCCCGGCTCCTCCCCTTCCCTTTGGGCATGCCCCCGGAGGAGGCCCGGGATTGGATGGAACAGCGCCTGGCCCCCCACCTGCCTTTGGACTTTGCCCTCTTGGGCATCGGCGAGGATGGGCACACGGCGAGCCTTTTCCCGGGAAGCCGGGCCCTGGTTTCCTCCCGCTTGGTGGAGGTGGTCCAGGGCTCCAAGCCCCCTCCCCTCCGCCTCACCCTCACCCCCCAGGCCTTCCGGGGTACCCGGGAGGTCCTCTTCCTAGCCCTGGGGGCGGGCAAGCGCCAGGCCCTTCTTCGCCTCGCCCAGGGAGAGGACCTGCCTCCCTTGCGGGTGGCTCAAGTTGCGGAGGAGGCCCGGCTGTTCACCGATCAGGAGGTGGTCTAATGGAAGCCTTTGGGAAACCCGGCATTCCCCCCACGTGGTCCAGCAGCGCCAAGGACTGGGTAGGAACCGCCTTGGGGCGAAGCCGGGTATGGTACACCCTGGGAAGGGGCATCCTCAACGAGGTGTACTGGCCCGCCACGGGCATGCCCCAGATGCGGGACCTCGGGTTTATCGTGGCTGGGGATGGTTTCTGGGTGGAGGTGAAGCGGGCGAACCGCTACCGGCTCCTGGCCGAGCCCCTCCGGCCCGAAGTCAAGGTGGTCCACGAGGGGGAGGGGTATCGCCTTGCGCTTACCTTCCTGCCCGACCCCGAGCGGGACGCCCTCCTCATCGCCTATGACCTGGAAGGCGTTGGGCTCAGGCTCTACCCGCTTTTGGCCCCCCATCTGGGCGGAACGGGACACGGGAACGCCGCTTGGGTGGAGGAAGGGGCGCTCCTGGCAGCCAAGACGGGACACGCCCTGGCCTTGGTAGGCCCCTTCGCCCGGGGGAGCGCTGGGTACGTGGGCTTCTCGGACGGCTGGCAGGACTTCGCCCGCCACGGCCGGATGACCTGGGCCTTCCCCAAGGCGGAGGACGGCAACGTGGCCCTGATGGGAGAGCTGGCGGAGGCCAAGGGCGTGCTGGCCCTGGCCTTCGCCCCAAGCCCCGAGGGCGCCCTGACCCTGGCCAAAGCCGCCCTGGCGGAAGGGCTCGAGGCCATCCAGACCCGAGCCGAGCGGGCCTGGGAAGCGGCCCAAAGCGTTTCCCTCCCCGGGGCAGATGGGGAGCTCAAGCGGGAGGCTCTCGTTTCCTACCATGTCCTACAAGTGCACGCAGACCGGACCTTCAAGGGAGCCCTGGTGGCGAGCCTCTCGGTACCCTGGGGCAACACCCGGGACGACCTCGGGGGGTACCACCTGGTCTGGACCCGGGATGCGGTGGAGGCGGCCTTCGCCCTCCTGGCCCTGGACCGGGCAGAGGAGGCCCAAGGGATCCTGGCCTACCTGGCCGCCACCCAGGCCCGGGACGGCCACTGGCCCCAGAACTTTTTCCCTGACGGGAGGCCCTACTGGCAGGGGGTGCAGCTGGACGAAGCCGCGCTTCCCCTCCTCCTGGCCCTGCGGATGAAGGAGGGAGGCCACCTGGGAACCCTGAACGGGGTGGCCCGCCGTATGGCCAGGCAAGCCGCCGCCTACCTGGCCCGGGAGGGCCCCGTGAGCCCCCAGGACCGCTGGGAGGAAAACCCCGGGCTTTCCCCCTTCACCCTGGCCCTGACCATCGCCGCCTTGGCGGGGGCCGCCCTTTACGGGTTCCTGGAGGGAGAAGAGGCGGAGTATGCCCTCTCCTTGGCCGACTGTTGGAACGCCAGGGTGGAGGAGTGGTGCTACGTGGAGGGTACGGCCCTGGACCAGGCCCACGGGACCCAGGGCCACTACGTGCGCCTGGCGCCGCCCGGTCCCCTGGGGCCTAGGGGCCGGGTGTTCCTGGCCAACCGAGGGGGGGAGAGCCTCGAGGTGGGGGCGCTCCTTGGCCTGGAGTTCCTCTGGCTGGTGCGCTTGGGCCTAAGGGAACCCCACGACCCACGGGTCCTGGACACCCTCAAGCTGGTGGACGCCCTTTTGCGCGTGGAACTCCCCACCGGGGTCTTCTACCACCGCTACCCGGAGGACGGCTACGGAGAGCACGAGGATGGACGACCCTTTGACGGCACCGGCCGGGGCCGGGCCTGGCCCCTCCTCACGGGGGAACGGGGCCTGCAGGCGTGGCTCATGGGGGAAGACCCCGAGCCCTACTTGAGGAGCATGGCCCGGGGAACCGGCCCCGGAGGTCTCATCCCGGAACAGGTTTGGGACGCCCCGGGCATTCCCGAGCGGAACCTCTTTCCGGGCAAACCCTCGGGCAGCGCCATGCCCTTGGTCTGGGCCCACGCCGAGTACCTAAAGCTCTACCTGGCCTGGGCGCAGGGGGAGGGGCCGGTGGAGCGGCTGGGGCGGGTGGCCGAGCGCTACCTCCGGGGGGCGAAGCCCCGGGTACGCCACTTCCGTTCCGAGGTCCCCTTGACCTTCTTGAACGAAGGGGAGCGGCTTTTAGTGGAGGCGCGCCAACCCTTCCGGCTCCACCTAGGGGTAGACGGGTGGAAGGAGGTGCAGGACCTGGACTCCGTACCCCTGCCCTTCGGCCTCCACGGGGTCTTGGTGGACCTCGAGGACCACGCCGAGCTCAACTTCACCCTGTACTACCCCGAGGAAGGGCGTTGGGAGGGCAAGGATTACCGCGTGCAACGGAGGTGAGTATGGAACGGGAAGACCCAAAGCTTCAGAGCCAACGACGGCTGATCCTAGGGCTCATCGGCACAAGCGTGGGTTTCGCCACCCTTTCCGCCCTTCTGGTGGCCAAGGACCTGGTACCCCCAGCGTCCCGGTCCCCGGACAAGTTGCCCCCCCAGGTGGGGGACGTCCTCGTCTACGCCACCGGGCACAACCAGGGCACGCCCATAGACCCGCAAAGCCTCCCCCTGGGCGGCCCCTTCGTCCTGGCCTACCCCATGGACCCCAAGACGGGAACGGTGCGGAGCGGCGACCCCAAGAACACCCTCCTCGCCCTGCGCCTGGACCCCAACCGCATGGCCCCTGAGGTCAAAGCCCACGCCGCCGGGGACCTCCTGGTGTACTCGGCGGTGTGCACCCATCTGGGCTGCATCATTAGCCTTTGGCACCCGGGCCAGGAAGTCATGCAGTGCCCCTGCCACGGCGGGGAGTACAACCCCTTTACCGACCAGGTGGTGGCAGGTCCCCCGCCGCGCCCCGTTCCCTTGCTTTCCGTGGCGGTGAAGGGCGGGAAGATCGTGGTGACGGGGACCTTCAGCGGCCCGGTGGGCGTGCAGGCGGGGTAACCTAGGGGCATGGACCCCCTCCCTTTCACCCTTGGCGTATTCGGGGGAAGCTTTTTGGCGGGGCTTTTGGGAAGCCTCACCGGCCTGGGGGGCGGGGTGGTGCTGGTCCCCCTTTTGGTGCTGGTCTTTGGGGTGGACCTGCACCACGCCCTGGGAGCCTCGTTGGTTTCCGTCATCGCCACCAGCAGCGGGGCCGCCGCAGCCTACGTTCGGGAAGGGTACATCAACCTGCGGTTAGGCATGTTCCTAGAGATGGCCACCACCTTGGGGGCCCTCTTGGGGGCGAGCCTGCTAGGGGTGTTGCCCAAGGCCTGGGTTTCCGTCCTCTTCGGGCTCGTCCTTCTCCACGCTGCGTACCTCTCCTACCGCTCCCGGCACCAGGACCACCCGGTCCCACCCCACGCCTCCCATCCCCTGGCCTCGAGGCTCCGGCTTCCCGGCCGCTACCCCGGCGCTGGCGGCGAGGTGGCCTACGGGGTGCGCGCCCTGCCCCAGGGCTTCCTCCTCATGGGAGTGGCCGGCGCCCTTTCGGGGCTACTGGGCATCGGCTCCGGGGCCCTTAAGGTGTTGGCCATGGACCGGGTCATGGGCCTGCCCTATAAGGTTTCCACCACCACCTCCAACTTCATGATCGGGGTGACGGCGGCGGCCAGCGCCGGGCTTTACTTCCGCCGGGGCTACGTGGACCCCTGGGTGGCCTTCCCCGTGGTGCTTGGGGTCCTAATGGGCGCCTTTTGGGGAGCCCGCCTCCTGCCCGGTACCCCCACACCCAGGCTCCGGCTGGTCTTCGCCCTGACCATCGCCGCCTTGGGAGTAGAAATGGTCCTCCAGGGGGTGAGGGGGTGAGGGGACGGGAGATCCTCCTTGCGTGGACGCTCCGCTTGGGAGTGCTCCTGGCCGCGGCGCTTTTGGCCCTGGGGGGGCTTGGACACCTGGGATGGCTCCCGCTCGGCCCCCGCTTTGCGGAAACCTTGGCCTGGGCGGGCCTTTACGTCCTCGTCCTCACCCCCGTGACCCGGGTCGCCCTTTCCGCCCTCCTCTTCGCCGAGGAGGGGGACTGGACCTTCGTGGCCATCACCCTTTTCGTGCTAACGGTCCTCCTCCTAACCCTCTTCGGGCTCCTATGAGCCGAGCCCCGGTTGACCCAGGGCGTAGAATGCCGCAAGGAAGCCGGCGCATCACGTCCCCACCTAGAGGAACCCCATGGTACCCCTCCTCCGCCAGCGGCCCAACCGCTACGACCTCCTGGCCTTGGGCGTCACCCTGGCCCTTTTGGCCCTCCTCCTCCGCGCCTCCCAGGAGGCGGCTGGCCCCCTCGCCCCCCAGGCCGTCTCCTTGAACCCTGCCCACCTGCCGGAATACGCCCTGCGCACCGCCTTTCGCATGGGGCTCGCCTTGGCCCTTTCCACCCTCTTCACCCTGCTCTACGCCCCTTTGGCGGCCAAGACCCGCCTCGAGGCCCTCCTGGTGGCCCTTTTGGACATTCTCCAATCCGTTCCCGTCCTCGGCTTCCTGGCGGCCACGGTGGGGGCCTTCGCCGCCCTATTTCCTGGGAGGGCCTTGGGCTTTGAGCTGGCGGCGGTCTTCGCCGTCTTCACCTCCCAAGCCTGGAACATGGCCTTCAGCTTCTACCAGTCCCTCAAAACCGTGCCCCGGGAGCTGGACGAGGCGGCGAGGCTTTTCCGCCTCACGCCTTGGCAACGCTTCCTGCGGCTGGAGGTGCCCTTCGCCCTGCCCGGCCTGGTCTACAACGCCATGATGTCCATGTCGGGGGGCTGGTTCTTCGTGGTAGCCTCGGAGGCCATCGCCGTGGGGAAGACCGAGGTAGACCTGCCGGGCATCGGCTCGTACATGGCGGTAGCCCTGGCCCAGGGAAACCTGGCCGCCCTGGGCCTCGCCGCCTTGGCCATGCTGGGGGTCATCCTCCTTTACGACCAGCTCCTGTTCCGGCCCCTGGTGGCCTGGAGCCAGCGCTTCAAGTACGAGGACCGCCCCGCCCACGAACCGGCGCGAAGCTGGGTTCTGGACCTCCTGCGGCGCACCCGGGCGGCGCGCCGCCTGGCGGAGGCCGGGGCCACCTGGGTCTTGGAGGGCCTCCTTCACTTCGAGCGCCGCTTCCGGGCCTCCCGGCCCGTATCCCTTCCCCTTTGGCCCCTTTACCTCCTCTTAAGCCTTTTCGCCGCCTGGGGCCTCATGGCCCTCCTCGCCGCCCTGCGGCCCTTGGGCCTGGCGGAGGTGGGGCATGTCCTCTACCTGGGGTTCCTTACCCTCCTTAGGGTGCTCGGGATCATGCTCCTGGCCACCCTGGTCTGGGTTCCCGTGGGGATCCTCCTCGGCCAAAGGCCCCGGCTCGCCGCGCGGGTGCAGGCCTTCTTGCAGTTCCTCGCCGCCTTTCCCGCCAACCTCCTCTACCCTTTTTTCGCCTATCTGCTCCTTCGCTTCCACCTCTCCCTGGAGGTGTTCTCCGCTTTCCTCATGGCCCTGGGCACCCAGTGGTACATCCTCTTCAACGCCCTGGCCGGGAGCATGGCGGTGCCGGAGGACCTAAAGGAAGCGGCCAAGAGCTTTGGGCTACGGGGCTGGGCCCTTTGGCGGCGCCTCCTCCTCCCCGCCAGCTTCCCCTATCTGGTCACCGGCCTCATCACCGCAAGCGGTGGCACCTGGAACGCCTCCATCGTGGCCGAGGTGGTGGCGTGGCGCGGCCATACCCTGGAGGCCACGGGCCTGGGGAGCTACATCGCCCGCTGGACCCTGGAGGAGGGCCAAGGGCCCCACCTCCTCCTGGGGATCGCCGTGATGAGCCTTTACGTGGTGGCCCTAAACCGCCTCCTCTGGCGGCGGCTGTACCGCCTGGCGGAGGAGCGCTTCCGGCTTTAAGGGGGGATCGATGCTGCTCGTGGCCAAGGGGATCGCCAAGGCGTACCAGACCGGGGAGAAGCCCTTCAAGGTCCTGGAGGGGGTGGACCTGGAGGTGCGGGAGGGGGAGATCGTGGCCCTTTTGGGCCGCTCGGGCGGGGGCAAGAGTACCCTCCTCCGCATCCTGGCGGGGCTCATCCCCCCGGACGCCGGGGAGGTGCGCTTCCTGGGGCGGCCCGTCCGGGGCCCGGTGGAGGGGGTGGCCATGGTGTTCCAGACCTTCGCCCTCTTCCCCTGGCTTTCCGTGCTGGAAAACGTGGCCTTGGGCCTCGAGGCCAGGGGGGTACCCCGGGAGGAGCGGCTCCAAAGGGCGCGGGAGGCCATCGCCCTCATCGGGCTTAAGGGGTTTGAGGAGGCCCTGCCCAAGGAGCTTTCCGGGGGGATGAAGCAGCGGGTGGGCTTCGCCCGGGCCTTGGTGGTGGAGCCCCTGGTCCTCCTCCTGGACGAGGCCTTTTCCGCTTTGGACCCCTTGACCGCCGAGGGCCTGCGGGGGGACCTCTTGGACCTTTGGCTTGCGGGGCGGCTTTCCACCCGGGCAGTGGTCCTGGTAACCCACAACATCGAGGAGGCGGTGGCCCTGGCCGACCGGGCCCTGGTCCTCCAGGGAAGCCCCGCCCGAGTGGGCCGGGCAATCCCCATCCGCCTCCCTTACCCCCGGGACCCCGGCGACCCCCCCTTCCGCGCCTTGGTGGAGGAGATCTACCAGGTCCTTACGGAACGGGAGGTGGTGGAGCGGCACCTGGAGGAAGAGCTCCTCCGCCTCCCCGAGGCCCCGGTGGAGCGCCTCTCGAGCCTGGCCGAGGCGATGGCGGCCCACGGGGGCCGGGTGGACCTGCCCCTTTTGGCGGAGGAGGAAGGCTTGGAGGTGGATGAGCTTTTTCCCCTGGTGGAAGCCTTAGAGCTTCTGGGTTTCGCCCGAATAGAGCGGGGCGATGTGGAACTCGACCCGGCGGGAAGGGCCTGGGCCGAAGCCACGCCCAAGGAGCGCCAGGTGATGTTCGCCGAGCACCTCCTGCGGCGCGTGCCCCTCATGGCCCGGCTCCACCGGGCGCTCCAGGAGCGCAAGGAAATCCCCGAGGAACGGGTTTTGGAGTGGCTTCGGGAACACCTGCCCGAGCCCGAGGCCAGGCGGGTCCTGGGGGTGATCCGCGAGTGGGGCCGATTTGCCGGGCTTTTGGGCTACGACGACCGCGCCCGGGTCCTGTTCCTGCCGGAAGGGGAAGCCGCCCGGCCCAACCCCGGGTAAAGGTTCCGCTTCGCCGCCGCCTTTGGGTGTATAGTCAATGCCCGTGAAACGGCTTTTTACCCTTCTCGCCCTTTGCCTGAGCCTATTCGCCCGGGCCTTCCCCTTGGATAGCCCTGCCTTCGCCACCCTGGTCCAGGACTCCTACCGGGAGGTCCCCGGGGCCCCCCCCTTCAGGGCCTGGTGGGAAGAGGCGTACCGCCACGCCTTCGGCCAGACCCTCCAGGAAGCCCTGCGCCGCCAAGCCAAGGCGCCTCCCCTACAGGCGGCCACCTGGGCCTTCCAGGCGATCAAGCGCCTTCTCCCCCGCTTCAGCCTCGAGGAGGGCTACGAGTTCGCCTACGCCGCCCGCAAAGGGGAACGGCAGTGCCTCCTCCAGGCGGTGCTGGTGCAAGGCCTCCTGGAGGAGGCGGGTTTCCGGGCAGGCGTGTACATGGTCTACGAGAACCCCGAGGGCAAGCGGAGCAACCTGGGGCACGCCGTGGCGGTCCTGCGCCTGGGAAACCGCGATTACCTGGTGGACCCCTCGGAGCCCACCCCTTTCCCCCGGCACCGGGGCCTCCTTGTGGCCACCGCCCAGGGCCTGCGCTTCGCCGAGCCCCAGTACGGCGGGGACGGGGCCATCCTCGCCTACCGGACCCGGGAGGGCACCCTCACCCCCACGCAGGTGGAACCCCTCCCCTTCGCCTACGTCCGGAGCCAGTTCTACTACTACCGGGGGGAGCAGGCCAAAGGCGGGGTGCTCCGGGGCCCGAGGAGCCCACAAGGCTTGGCCCGCTCCGAGGCCATGCTCCGCAAGGCGGTGGCCCTAGCGCCCGAAAACCCCTTGGCCCTCTACCTCCTTGGCCTCGCCCTGGGCAAGGAGGGGAAGGCGGGTGAGGCCAAGGAGGCCCTCCGCCGCGCGGCGGCGCTTTACCAAACGTACGGCTGGGTTCCCCCTGGGGTAGAAGCGGCGCTCAGCAAGCCATGAAGCCCTCTCCGGATACCACCGCTTCCGCTGAGGAGGGCCGCTACGCCTGGTGGCAGGTCCTCTGCCTGACCGGGGTAGACCTCTTCTCCTCCTTGGGGTACCAGCCGGGCATCGCCCTGCTGGCGGCGGGGCTTCTTTCCCCCTTGGCCAACCTTAGCCTGGTGGCCTTCGCCCTCTTCGCCGTCTACCCCGTGTACCGCCGTCTGGCGGAGGTGAGCCCCGACGGCCAGGGCTCGGTGGGCCTTCTCACCCGGCTCCTCCCGGGCTGGCGGGGGAAGATGGTGGTCCTGGTGGTCCTGGGCTTCATGGCCACCGACTTCATGATCACCATCACCCTCTCCGCCGCCGACGCCGCTGTCCATCTCCTAGGAAACCCCTTGACCCCCGCTTGGCTGCAGGGGCACCAGGTGGGGCTCACCCTCTTTCTCGTGGGCCTTTTGGGCTTCGTTTTCTACCTGGGTTTCCGGGAAGCCATCGGCCTGGCGGTCCCCATCACCCTGGGTTACCTGGCCCTGAACGCCCTCACCCTGGCCGTGGCCCTTGCCCACCTTCGCCCCGAGCACCTGGAGGGCTGGTGGCGGAAACTCCTGGCCGCCGAGCCCGACCCGGCTGGGCTTCTCCTCGTCACCCTCATCGCCTTCCCCAAGCTGGCCTTGGGCCTATCCGGGTACGAAACCGGCGTGGCCCTCATGCCCCTGATCCGGGGCGGGCCCGCCGATACCCCCGAGCGGCCCTTGGGCCGGATCCGGGGAGGGCACCGCCTTCTCCTCGCCGCCGCCTTGGTCATGGGCGCCTTCCTGGTGGCGGCGGGCTTCGCCACGGCCCTCCTGATCCCGGAGCACCTTTGGCGTAGCGAAGAGGTTGCGGGAAGGGCCATCAGCTTCCTGGCGCACCGCTACCTAGGGGAGGGGTTTGGAAGCCTTTACGACCTCTTTTCCATCGTCATCCTCTGGTTCGCTGGGGCCAGCGCCATGGCCGGTCTCCTCACCATCGTGCCCCGCTACCTACCCCGCTTCGGCATGGCCCCGGAGTGGGCCAAGCAACGGCGGCTCCTCGTCCTCTTTTTCACCGGGGTGGGCTTCGCCCTCACCCTCCTCTTCCGCGCCCGGGTAGAGGCCCAGGCCGCCGCCTACGCCACGGGGGTCCTGGTGGTCATGACCTCCGCCGCTTTGGGCGTCTACCTCCTGGCGAAGCGGGAAAGGCGGCGGGAAGCCGCCTACTTCCGGGCCCTCCTTCCCGTGTTCGGCTACGTCCTCGTGGCCAACGTGGTGGAGCGGCCGGACGGGGTGCGCATCGCCTCCTTTTTCATCGCCGCCACCCTTTTCGTGTCCCTCCTCTCCCGCGCCCTGCGCTCCTTCGAGCTCAGGGTGGAGGGCTTTGCCCTGGACGAGATGGCGGAACGCTTCGTGGCCCTTCTGAAAGAGCAGGAAGCGCCCCTCCGCCTGGTGGCCCACCGCCCGGAACGGGGTGGGCTTGCCGCCTACTGGGAAAAGGAGCGCCGCATCCGGGAGGCCACCCACATCCCCGCCCACGACCCCATCTACTTTGTGGAGGTCTACGTCCAGGACCCCTCGGAGTTCACCAGGGTGGCCTGGGTCTGGGGGGTGGACCACCCTGAGGTCAAGGTCTTCCGCATCCTGGGCACCGCCGCCCCCAACACCCTAGCCGCTTTCCTCCTCTACCTGCGGGAGCGCACGGGCAAGCGGCCCCACATCTACTTCGAGTGGGGGGACGAGGGTCCCTTGCAGGCCGCCTTGGACTTTCTCCTTTTCGGCGAGGGCGATGTGCCCACCCTCACCCATGAGGTCCTGCGCCGCCACGAGCCGGACCGGAGCAGACGGCCCGTGGTTCACGTGGGGGGTTAGAGGGTCGTGGCCGCCGCACGGAATGTCCTGGCCAGGGCTCGAAAGGAACCTTCGGGGATGGATCCCGTAGGGGCCCTTCTGTGAGAACCGAGGTCCGGCGAAACCCAGCTTGTAGCTTCGGACTTCCCGTCCGAGGAGCCGTCACCGACGCCAGTGGGAAAGGAGCCCAGAGGCCAGGATGGTCATGGGCACGGCGAGGAAGATGCCCAAAACGCCGAAGAGCTTCCCGAAGGCGAAGATGGCGAGGAGAACCACAGCGGGGTGGAAGCCCAGGGTGCGCCCGTAGATGAAGGGGATGAGGACCTTGCCCTCCAAGAGGGCGATGCCCCCGTACCCGGCGAGCACCAGGAGGGCGGAAACGGGGCCCAGGGCGGAAAGGGCTACCAAGGCGGCGAGAAGCGCCGCCGAGATGCCCCCCACGAAGGGCACCACCTCCAGGATCCCCCCCAACACCCCCAGGGCGAAGGGGCTCGGCACCTTGAGGAGGAAGAGCCAGCCGCCAAACAGGAGGGCGAAGGAGAGGGCGATGAGGAACTGGGCCCGGGCCCAGTAGCCCATCCGCCGCCAGGTTTCTTCCAGAACCTCCCGCCAGCCGTCCCCGGGCAAGTAAGGGGCGGCTCGGGCTACCAGGTGGGGCTCGAGGCTGATCATCACCGCCAGCACCAGGGCCAGGACCAGCTCGGAAACCGTTTCCCCCACCCTCAAGGCAAGATCGCCGGCGAAGCGGAAGGAAGGGGCCAAGGAGGAGGCCAGGCCGGGAAGGGAGAGGCCAAAGTTCTGGTCCACGAAGGCCAGGACCTGGGGCAACACCTCGGCGAGGCTGTGGAACTGCGCCAGCAAAAGCGGTCTAGCCAAGTAGACCCCAAGGGCCAGAACCCCGAGGACCCCTAAATAGGCGAAGAGAACGGCGGAGGGCTGGGGGAGGAAGCGCCGTAGCGCCCGCACCAAGGGGTCCAGGGCCGCTGCCAGGGTGAAGGCGAGGAAGACCCAAAGGAGGAGGGTGTAGAGCTTCGCCAGGGCCCAGAGGGCGAGGAGGAAGAGAAAGAGGCCGAGGAAAAAGCGGTTGGCGCCGGACATCACCTTGCCATCTTACGGGAAGGCTCCCAGCGGGAGCCCCCTTGGGGCAGGCCAGGGGGCCGCTGGTAGCCCGCCTTCGGCGCAAAACGGACGGGCGCCTGCTCATGTATCCATGAAGCCCCGTCCCCTGCGCTCCCTAATGGTGCAGAACCCGCTCCAGGAAGGCCTTGGTCCGCTCCTCCTTGGGCCGGGTGAAGATCTCCTCCGGCCTCCCCTCCTCCACCACCTGCCCCCGGTCCATGAAAATCACCCGGTCCGCCACCTCCCGCGCAAACCCCATCTCGTGCGTCACCACCAGCATCGTCATGCCCCCCCGCGCTAAGTCCCGCATCACGTCCAGCACCTCCCCCACCATCTCCGGGTCCAGGGCGCTCGTGGGCTCGTCAAACAGCATCACCTTGGGCTCCATGGCCAACGCCCGGGCAATGGCCACCCGCTGCTGTTGCCCCCCAGACAGCTCCGCCGGGTACTTCCGCGCCTGGTCCAGGATCCCCACCCGCTCCAACAGCTCCAAGGCCTTCCCCTCCGCCTTCTCCCTCGTCCAACCCCGCACCCGCATGGGCGCCAAGGTGATGTTCTCCAGCACCGTCATGTGCGGGAAGAGGTTGAACTGCTGGAAGACCATCCCCACCTCCCGCCGCACCTCCCTCAAGGCCCGCTCCTCCTTCACGTTGTGCCCGTCCACCACCACCTCCCCCTCCTGGAAGTCCTCCAGGCGGTTGATGCACCGGATGAGCGTGCTCTTCCCCGAGCCCGAGGGGCCGATGATGACAAGCTTCTCCCCGGGGGCCACCTCCAGGTTGATGCCCCGCAAAACGTGCAGGGAGCCAAACCACTTGTGCAGGTTGTGGATGCGGATGATGGGTTCCACGCCTCACCTCCGGCCTAGCCCCTGGGCCGCCTCCACGCGGCGGCCTAGGTACGAGAAAGCGCCCGAAACCCCAAGGTACACCAGGGCCAAGAACAGGTAGACCTCCCGCTCCAGGCCCACGTTCTGCGGGTTAGCCAGGACCGCACGGGCCACGCCCATGAGGTCCAGGATCCCGATGAGGGCCACCAAGGAGGTGTCCTTGAAAAGGGCGATGTACTGGCCTACCAGGGCCGGCACCACGGCCCGAAGGGCCTGGGGCAGGACCACGAAGCGCAGGGCCTGGAAGGGGGTGAGCCCGAGGCTAAGCGCCGCCTCCCACTGCCCCTTGGGGATGGCCTGCAAGCCCCCCCGCACGTTTTCTGCCAGGTAGGCGGCGGCAAACAGGGTAAACGCCAAAAGGGCCCGCACCACCTGGGGCAGCCGCACGCCCTCGGGCAGGAAGAGGGGCAGGGTGACGAAGGCCAAAAAGAGGAGGGAAACCAAGGGCACGCCCCGCACCGCCTCGATGTAGGCGATGCTCAGGAGCCGCACCACGGGAAGCCGACTCTGCCGCCCCAGGGCCAGGGCCACCCCCAAGGGGAAGGCTAGGGCCATGGCGCTTAGGGAAAGGAGGAGGGAGAGGAGAAGCCCGCCCCACAGGGTCACCGGAAGGGGAAGGAAGAAGAGGCCAAGGGCCAGGCCTACCCCCAGCACCAGCCCGGGCCGGCGAAGGCGGACGGCTCGCAAAAGGCCAAGCCAGCCCCACAGGACGAGAAACCCCGCCCCCAGGAGGCCATAGACCCTCCAGGTCATCTCCCGGGGTAGCTGCCCCAGGAAGAAGTAGCGGAGGTTGTCCGTCACCACCCGCCACTCCGCCTCCAGGGCCCAGAGGAAAAGCGACCGACCCACGAAGAACAGAAGGAGAAGCAAAACGAGGCTTACCAGGGTGTTCCCCAGGCTGCCAAAGAGGGCGCGGAAGAGGCTCATAGCTTCCACCTCAGGGCCACGCGGCGGTTGTACGCGTTCACGAGGGCGCTGATGCCAAGGCTAAGGCTGAGGTAGACGGCCATGACCAGGAGGATGGCCTCGAGGCTACGCCCCGACTGGTTGGCCACGGTGCTGTAGACGGAGAAGAGGTCGGGGTAGCCCACCGCCACCCCCAAGGAGGTGTTTTTGGCCAGGTTGAGGTACTGGTTGGCCAGGGGTGGCACGGCGATACGCACCGCCTGGGGGAGGATCACCCGGCGGAAGGTGTCCAGATAGGAAAGCCCTAAGGCGTAGGCCGCCTCCCACTGGCCCCGGGGCACCGCCAGGATCGCCCCCCGCACCACCTCGGCCACGAAGGCGGAGGTGTAGAGGGTCACCCCGAAGAGCAGGGCGGCGTACTCCGGGGAGAGGAAGAAGCCCCCCACCGGCCCGAAGGGCCCCGGGACGGCGGGCCGGGCCAGGAGGGGGGGCCCTAGGAAGGCCCAGGAGGCGAGAAGGAGAGCCAATGCCCCGCCAAGGGCCAGGAAGGCCCTCCGCCGGAAGGCCAAGGCCCAAAGCCCCGCCAGGACCAGGCCCCAACCCCCCGGGCCTAGGGCCAACTCGGGGAGGAGGAGGCCCCGCTGGGACAAGAAGGCCCCGGCGAAGGAGAGGCCACGCTCCCAGGGGGGGAGCTTGAGGAGGATGGCGAAGTACCACACGAACAGTTGCAAGAGCAAGGGCGTGTTGCGAAGGGCCTCCACGTAAGCGAAGGCCAAGCCCCGGGCCAAGGGGTTGACGGAAAGCCTCCCCAAAGCCAACAAGATCCCCAGCAAGGTGGCCCCCACCAAGCCCAGGAGGGTCACCTTGAGCGTGTTCAAAAACCCCGCCAAGAGGGCCTGGAGGTAGGTGTCAGAGGGCAGGTAGGGGCGAAACCCCTCCCCGGGGGCGAAGGTAGTGCCCTCGCTCAAGGAGAAGCCCGCCTCCTGCCAGAGGAAGGCGTAGCTAAAGGGGATGCCCTGGGCCGCCATCCGCGCCTTGGCCGTGGCCCAAAGGGTAGCCAGGCCCCAGGCCACCAGGCCTAGGACCACAGCCTGCATGAGGAGGTCCCGCAGTCGGGGCATGGGGCTAGCGGAAGGGCGGGCTGTACATGAGGCCCCCGTACCGTTGCAAGGCGTTCAGGGTGCCGGTGCGGGGGATGTGGAAGGGGCTCTTAGGCCCGAAGAAGCGGTCGTAAATCTCCCCGTAGTTGCCCACGGCCCGGATCACCCGGACCACGAAGTCCTTGGGCAGGCCTAGATCCTGGCCCAGGGTGCCCTCGAGGCCTAGGAAGCGGCGGATCTCCGGCACCTCGCTTTTCAGGTATTGGTCCAGGTTCTTGCTAGTGATCCCGAACTCCTCCGCCTGGATGGTGGCCCACACGACCCAGGACAAGGCATCCCGCCAGCGGGAGTCGTTCTCCCGCACGAAGCCCGCCAGGGGCTCCTTGGATATGGTTTCCTTAAGGATGACCAGCTCCTCGGGGTTGGGGGCGGTGGCGCGGAAGCCCACCAACTGGGACTTGTCCGCCGTGAAGGCGTCGCACCGCCCCTGCAGGAAGGCCGCCATCACCTTGGCCCCGTCCTCAAAGGTGAGAAGCCGGGTGTTCCGCCACTTCTGCGCCCGGATGTAGTCGGAGATGTTCTTCTCGTTGGTGGTGCCCTGGGTGGTGCAGAAGGTGGCCCCCTCCAGTTCCCGCAAGGCGTTGGCCCGGCCCTTCTTGATCATCACCCCTTGGCCGTCGTAAAAGTTGACGGGCAGGAAGTCCACCCCCAGGGCCCCATCGCGGTTGGCGGTCACCGTGGTGTTGCGGAAAGCTACGTCCACCTCGCCGTTTTGCACCGCCTGGAAGCGGACCCGGGCGTCTAGGGGCACGTAGTCCACCTTGTCGGGGTCGCCGAAGAGGGCGGCGGACACCGCCCGGCAAAATTCCACGTCAAAGCCCGTGTACTTGCCCGTCTTCTGGTCCAAAAAGCCAAAGCCGGGGAGAACGGCGTTCACCCCGCACACCAGACGCCCCCGGCTCTTCACCACGTCAAGCCGGGACTGCTGCGCCCAGGCAGGCCAAACGCCAAGCAGTACCAAGGCCAATAACCCAATCCAGATCCGCTTCATCCTCCACCTCCCGTTTCCGGGAAGCTTACCACCTGGGGCAAGTGGGGTCAACGGGGAACGCTGACCTTCCCCTCTGGGTTCCGAAAAGTCAGAATGCGTAGGCGATGAGGGGATGGCCCATCTCCTACAAGGACCTGACGCCGTTTGTGGAGCCTAGTGGCCCCTAGGCCCAAGGACACGGAGAAGGTGGCCCGCTTGGGCTACGCCATCCTGGCTTCGGGCTCCCCCCGCAAAAGCGACGAGGAAGCTAACCACAAGGCCATGGAACGCCTCCGTCCCCAGGCCGAGCGCACCCCCTATGGGGGAAGGTTGCGGGACGGAGGGCGAGGCTTTTGGGTGTTCCCCCTGGCCCAGCCCTACAAGGGGAGGGCGATACCCGCGCGCGTGGGCCTCTTTTCCCAGACCGCCTTGGCGGCGGAGGGGACGAGCCATCCGGTGGAACGCCAGGGGGAAGGCGCAGGTGGAGGACGAGGAGGGGCGGCGGATTCCCTTGCGGCTTGAGCGTGGGGAGCGGAGGGCGTGGACGGGGGGTTCTGAGGGGGGATGGAGGGTGAACGGGGTGGGGGTGTGGGAGGCTTCGTGGGAGGAGCCGCTTTGGGTGATGGGGAACCTGCCGGTGGAGGAGCTTTTGGGGGTGTACCGGGAACGGATGAAGATAGAGGAGTCCTTTCGGGACCTGAAGAGCTACTTGGGGATGGGGAACCTGATGAACAAGCGGCGGGAGAATGCGGAGAAGACGCTATGGCTTTTAGCCTTTGCCTACGCTTTGGGGTTGCTCCTTGGGGAAACGCTGCGGGGGAGGTGGCAGCGGGAAAGGGGGGGGCCGGTTGGCGGAAGTGGCGGGACTACTCCGGGCTCTTCCTTCTCCTGAGGGCTCCGCATCGCTTCCCCCGGACCTGGTGGCGGGAGGCGCTCAAAGAAGCCCTCGCCTCCTGGCAGCAGCGCCTCTATCCCCCCGGCTTCGTCGGAACTTAGGGGGGAAGGCCAGTTGCACCCATTTACTCCCCTCAAGGGTCTGCCTTCAATGCACGGAAAAGGGCTTGGGACCACCTGCCCCCTCTTCAGCAGCCCTTCCCCCGTGAGCCTCATGGCGTAGGCAGAGGGTAAAAGCTGTAGCGCCTTCTCCTCGCTTTGCTCTCGCTTCGCCAGCTGGCCCCCCAAGCCTTAGACACCCTCACTCGCGAGCTAACTGGTCTGGAGTCATTTGGGAAACCCACCGTAGGTACAACCTTAGCCTTGAGTCGGATTACCAGTTCACATGGGAACCTACAAGGCACGATAAAGGCGACCCCAACGTCCCTCCTCATTCGGGCCTCATCAGGTGAGCAGGACATAACCTTGAGAGAAGCTCCAAAAAGAGCGTGTACTCCCTTTTGGGTAGAAAGCCCTGAGACCCCCTCAAGCCTCCGGTCGCAAGGGGTTGGGCTCCAAACCCCTTCTCCGAAGCATCACATAGGCCCGGGATAGGAGGAGGGCCCATGCGGTTTCGCCCCCCAAGCGCCTTTCGGCGTTCAGGACCACGTTCCACCAACCTCCCCCCTGGCGGGCCTCCTCCCTCCAGAGGAGCCAGATGGCCGCCTCAAAGCCGGAGAAGCCCCGAAAGAGGAGCCTCCTGGCCCTTTGCCACGCTTCCTCGGAGAAATCCTTCCGCTCCTTGCCCAAAAGCCGCAGGGGCACCTCCACCAGGAGGTCGGGGAGGTTCTTCACGTCCCGCAGGAACCACCCCTTGACCCGCTCTGTTGGCGCAAGAAAGGGAGCGACCTCGTCCTCCAGCTCCCGAATGGCCTTGGGCTTCCGGGCGTCTTTCCAGCCCACGGCGGCGTGGGCATAGAGCCTGACCAGGTTGGGATAAACCTCGAGGGGCAATCCCTCCCGTTCCAGGTATTCCCAAGCCATGCGCTTCAAGGTTTCCTTGAGGTCCATCGATCTCTCCTTCCTGTGCCAGCCCCCTCTGGAGCAGTCTTGGTCTGGAGCCAAAGCCTTCTCACCGCCTGGCCTTAGTTCGGTGACCCGCTTTGCCAGGGTTCAACTGGACTTCGCCGACCCACCCCACCCAAACCTCAAGAAGTACCTGGACCACCTCATCTCCTGCGGGTGGCCCTTCTAGCCCTCGGCTAGGGGCGGGTAATCTCGGTCTTGTTGACGAGGACGCCCGTACAGACAGGGTGGCCGATTCGTTTTGCGTGCTAGCGCCTGCACCCCTTCGGTCGTGGCGGGACGACGCTATTATAGCCAACATATGCTGCGTGTCGTGTCAGGGTTTTCCCTGCCAGGTGCCGTCTTCCTCACCGACGGGGAGCGAGCCGTCTTGGCCCACGGTCAGGGGGTGGAGGTGTGGAAGGCCTCGAGGGTGGGGACGGACCTTCCCCTCCTCCGGGGCCTAGCCGCCCTGTGGGCCACCCTGCGGGACTCCTGGAAGGCCATGGGCCTCCTTCCGGAAACCCGGGGCATCACCCCTTTGGAGGCCCTTTTGGCCGCCCTCCTCACCCTCCTCCTCCTCCCCGTGCCCCTCGCCTTGGGCCTCGTTCTCCCTATGAGGGTGGCTGACGCCCTCCTGGACCGCCAGACCCAGCCCTTTCTCTACTACGCCCTTTTTGAGGCGCTTTCCCTGGCGGGGCTCTTGGCGTACTTCCGCCTCCTTGTTCTGTTGCCTCCCTTCCGGTCCCTTCTCCGCTACCACGGGGCCGAGCACATGGTGGTCCACCTTCTGGAACGGGGGCTTCCCCTCACCCTGGAGGAGGCCCGCCGCCAAAGCCCCTACCACCCCCGGTGCGGCACGGCGTTCTTGGGAATGTCCTTCCTGCTGGCGGTGCTCTTCTACGGGCTCTTCCTTCCCCTCCCGGAGGGGAACCCCCTTCTCTTCCTCGGCCTCAAGCTCGGCCTCCTGCCCCTCCTGGTGGGGGTTTCCTACGAGCTCTTTCGCCTCATGCCCAGGGTGCCAGCCCTTATGGCCCTGGGCCTCTTTCTCCAGCGGTTCACGGTGGAGAGGCCGGGGGATGAGGAGCTGGAGGTGGCCCTGAAGGCGGCGCGGGAGCTGGTGGGCCGGGGCGATCTTGCCCACGGACCTGAACCCTCCTCTTAGGAGGGGGATGGGACCCCGTCAGGGGACGGGGCCCCTCCCAGCCTAGTCCCCCAGCCCTCGCAGGAGGCGGCGCAAAGCCCCAAGCAGACGGGGTAGGAAGCCCTTGGGAACTGGCCTCGCCTTGGGGCGGCTCGCTTTGCGAGCCGCCGCCTCCCGGGCCAGGTTGAGGACCCGGCGCGCTTCCTCGTCCACCCATACCATCTCGGGCGTGCTCCGCCGCTCCCGGTGCCGGAAGGACACCTTCAGGCCCTTGGCGGCGGACCTGGCCCCGTCCAGGGCAACGCTGACCTCCGAACGGCCGTTGCGCGTCCCCTTCTGGAGGTGCTCCACCACGGAGCGGTTGTCGCACACCAGGGTCACCTTAGCCCCAGGGCCCAGGACCTGCCTGGCCAGCCTCAGCCCCAGCTCCACCGCCATGGCCTCCGCCTGGTTGGCGTCCCCCGCAGGGAAGGCGGCGGTGGCGATGACCCGGCCACCCCCCTTCCGCTGCAGGAGCCCCAGCACCGCCACGCCCGCCAACCCGGCCTCCGTGTCCACGGAAGCGTCCACGTAGATCACCGCCGCAGCCGCACCCTGTTCCTTGCGCATGCGCACCTCCGCCAACAGCAAGGAGGGTGGGGCGCTGGCCCCCACCCTCGCCCCTTGCCCTCGTCCCTAAAGCCCCAGCGCGCAGGCCACCAAAGCCTCCAGGGCCATCACCTCGTAGAGGTCCCGCGAGAGATGCACGGCCCGAACCAGCCCCGGCGCCACCACCCCCTTCCGCCCCAGCCGGACCAGGAGCCCCGACTTGCGCAGCCGTAGCCGCTCGGCCAGGTGCTCCGGTGGAGCATAGGGTTGGAGAGAGCGGTCCGGGTCGTGCTCCAAGTGGCGCTCCAGACAGTCCCAGGCCACCTCCAACACCGCCAGGAGGCCAAGGAGCTCGGGGGAGTCCCCCTGGACCAGGTGGGGACGGGCCTCGCGCCAGGCCCTAAGCTCCCGGTACGCCTGGAGGGGGAAGTCCAGGTGGTAGAGCTCCAGGACCCGGTCCAGGTGGCCCAAGAGGTCTTCCTTGGTGAGGAGAACGCTGCCATCCTCCCGGCGGAGAAGGGGAAGGTCAGGTGCCCTCTCCCCAAGAAGGTGGCGGAAGGCGTAGAGCTTGGTCCGAGCCAGCACCTCCTCGTAGACCCCAGCGTGGCCCTCCAGCTCCAGCAGAACCCAGAGCAACCCCACCCCCGCCGAAGCGGGCAGGTCCTGGGGCTCATCGAGCTCCTCCCACCCGTAGAGGAACGCCTGCCCCTCCCGGGCCTCCGCCTCCTCATCCTCCCCAGGCTCCGGCAGGTCGCAGATAACCCCGTCCGCCCAGTCCAGCCAGTAGGCCAACTCCTGCCCAAGGTCTTCCATCTCCCAACCCTCGTTCCCGTGGCCCTCCCAAGGGTTTTCCATCATTCCAACCTCCTTTCTTTCTCGGCCTTTCTTTCCTCGCGGCCTGACCTTTTTCCTGCGCCAGCCGAAGGCTGGCGCTCGCTAACCCCGCCCGGACCGGAGCAGATGCGGAGGTCCGGGCGGTTGGGTGTCAGCGGGAAAGGGAGCTAACGTTTCAAGGGAGCCGGCGTTACGAGGGGTAAGTGTTTTAGGGGGTGAAGGGGGGAAACGGCAACAATTCGTGAGCTAAAGGGGGCTTTCAGGATGTTTCGCAATGGCTACCGAAACTGGTAGCGCCCGCCCTCCAAGGCCAGGATCTTCTTCCGGGCCCGCCAGACCCGGAAGTTGTTCTCCGCCCTCTCCCTAGCTTGGCCCAGGTGCACCAAAAAGGCGACGAGCTCTTCTTGGGTGAAGGCTTTCCCCTGGAAGTGTACCCGGGCCTGGTCCACCAAGGAGCGCTGAGGCTTTGCCGTTGATGTGGGGGAAGACCCCCGGGCTTTACCGGAGGGCGGCTGGGAGCGCAGGGCACGGCCGCCAGAGCGCACCCGAACCGCTAGGATCTCCTCCGCTTCCCTTTCCACGTCTCCCCTTCCCTTTTCGTAAATGAGGGCGTTCCACTCCCCCTCGGATTCCCCGTGCGCTTTAGGCCTCACGACCAATAGGTGGTCGGCGTTGGCGGCGATGGCCCCAGAACCCCGAGGACCATAGTTTCCCTTGGTGGCGTGGTGGATCACCACCAAGCCCACCGCAGGCTCCCCGGCCGCGGGAGGCAGGATGGCCTCCTTGAGCCAGGCCATGACCGTATCCATGGCCTTGGCCTCGTTCTCGCTCTGCTCCGGGGGGACCAGTTTAATGAGGGAGTCCACCACCACCAAGGCGGGCTTCCCCGCTTCCTTGGCCAGGATGTGGATCGCCCGTAAGGCCGACTGGAGCTCTTCCCTTTGAGCAAAGGGCAGAAAGTTGCGCTGGGCGATGTCCATGGCGCCCATCTGCTCCGCGTAGCGCGCTAGGTGGCTATAGCGGGTCTCCGTCTGATGGTACAGGTAAAAGCGTAGCTCCGGAGGTGGAAGCAACTCCCACGCCTCGCTCCGACGCGCGTGTTCCCCCGAAAGGCGCTCCCAGGCCAGAAGGGCCACGGCGGCCCGGCTTTTCCCCGCCTTAGCCTCGCCGTAAAGCAGGGCCACCTCCCCCGCTAGCAGAATCCCTTGGGCCCCGGCCCTTTTCCGCTGGAGTACCGGGGGTGCCTTTTCCTCTTGCTTACGCCGCTTGCGCAAGCCCTCTAAAACGTGATGGGCCTCCTCCAAAGAGGAAGGGTGGCGAAAGCGGGTGGGCCTGTCCGCGCGTGGGGTAGGTTCCTTCTTCGTTTGCTTTGCAGACTCCATGCTCAGAGGTTTTAGCTTAACTCAAAACTCAAAAACGCGCACCACCCGAAGGCCCCAATAAACAGAAGTTTTCACCCCATCTCTCACCCCCTTTCCTCAGCCTCTTCTCTGGGGGTGAGGTGGCCTTTAGCTCGGTCAGTAAGGCTTTCCCCGCCACCCGCTCTTCCTTCCGCCAAGGCATCCCCGGATGCGCCACCCACACCGCCCGCACCAGAAGAAACACCCCCACCACCAGGTCGTTGTGCATAAGCTGCGCCGCATAGCTCCGCGCCCGGCTCTTCCCCTGCCCCAGGTTCTGCTTCACCATTCGGTGCACCCCCTCCGCAGAAGGGTGGCAAAACCACGCCTCCAACACATCCTGCACTTCCCCAACCAAGGTGGAGACCAAGGCATAGCTCCGCCACCCCGTTCCCTGCCCTACCCAGACCAAAACCACCCCCACCTCCCCCACCCAAGGCAAACGCACCCGCGCCCGCTTGGCGTACACCCCAAAGCGCCGGTGGTACCGGGCCCTCCCCGGAGGGCAGCGCTCCAAGAGTCCCCCCACCGACCTCTGCTCCCCCGTCCCCTCCCCACTCTCCCCCTCCCGAAGCCTCACCTTCACCCGGCGCCGCATCTTGTCCACGAAGGTGATGCAGGCCCGGAGAAGTGAGCGAAGCTTGACCCACATGGCCTGGACGGTCTTTTTGGGTGAGAGGAGAAGGCTGGCGAGGTAAGCCTGAGCGAGTCGGTGGCTTGGGGTTTGGGGGCGGGTTAGGCTGGGGAGCGCTGGACGTGACGCCTGGCACGGATAGAGTACGGACCAGCCTCCTCGCGAGGGTGTCGGTCACGACATCCGTTGGGCAGGAAAGTGTATAGGAGATCCTGTTCAAGCCCCCGGGGAAGCCGTGCACCGTGCTCCTGCGGCCGAGGCGTGCAGCCCCTTGGGGCGCCCGGGAGGCGGTGCCTAGAGCACCGCTTGGGGGCGGGCCTTCCGGCTCACCTACGGCCCCTGCCCCCCCGTGAATTCGGGCCCGCCCTGGCTGGGCTCCGGACCTAGGGCTTAGGCGGAGTAGAGCGAAGGCGCTCGGCAGGAGTGGCTACCATATGTGGTAGTATAGACCCATGGAGAAGACCACCCTCTACCTTCCTCGCGACCTGCACCAAGCCCTGAAGGAGGCTTCGAAGCAAGAGGGCAAGAGCCAGGCCGAGATCGTCCGCGAAGCCTTGACCCTCTACCTGGCGCACCGGAAGAGACCTGCCCTACGCTCCTTAGGCGTGGGAGAAGACGAAGCCCTCACGGGGCGGGAATCGGAGGCATGGCTTCGTAAAGCTTGGGGTGAGGGATGATCGTTCTGGATACCTCCGCCCTCTTCGCCCTTTTAAACCGCAAGGATCCGGATCACGAACGGGTCAAGAGCGTCCTTTTGGCCGATCCAGGCCCCTATTTGGTTGCCGCGGGCGCCCTTGCCGAGATCGCCTATTTAACCGAGGAGCGTCTTGGGCTTGGGGCGCTGGAGGCCTTGTTGACGGATCTCGAGACGGGCGCCCTGAGCCTAGATTGCGGAGACGGGGACCTCCCCCGGATCCGCCAACTGGTGGCGCGGTACGCGGACTTGCCTTTGGGCTTTGCGGACGCGGCGGTCCTGGCCTTGGCCGAGCGCTCAGGTGGCAGGGTGTTGAGCCTAGACCACCACTTTCACGTGGTGGCGCGGGAGGGGAAGGTCCAGGTCTTGCCGTGAGAAGCTACGCTACGCTCGGACCTACGCCACCTCCCCTGGTCTAAGCCCCGGGGGCTTCAGTTCCAGGAAGGGCCCGCCTCGAGGCCGGGCGAGGGGGAGAGGTGGGGGGGCTGGGCGTCCTTCTTAGCTACAAGTTCATAGCTACCCTGACTACGTATCCAAGGCACCCTCTCCCCTCCCCCGCTCCCCGTCCCCAGCCCGCCTCGAGGCGAGAAAAGGGGGCCGGGTTTCCCCGGCCCTGTTGGTGGAGGTGGGGGGAGGCGGGCGTCCACGCGCGCAGTCCGTGTTTGGGGTGTCCTCCCGCCTTGGCCCACGGGCGGGCGGCCAGGAGCGAGCCCCGTTAAGCTTCGCCTCGGGCTACGGAGCCTCGCCCTCGGCTAGCCGGGTTTTGCGTCCCCGCTTCCGGCGAGCCCCCGGCGGGGCTTCCGGGCGAGGTCGTGGCAACTAGGCCGCGAGAGCGAGAGGCCGCTTGACCTTTATTCGTTTGCGGGTTTTTACGAGGCCACCCGCACCTCGGCGCGCAACCGCACCCTCGGCGACCCCCGTCGATGCCGTTCACCCCCACGCTTCCCTCGAGGCCTCGGACCTCCGAAGGGCGCTCCTCATGGTAGCGGAAAGTCGTAGGTAGCCCCCTACGTCTGGAGGCTTCCCCGCCTTGAGGGGAGGCCCTCAGGTCCATCCTTCTCATCTCTACACGCTCATCCCTACACGCAGGAGCGTTCCTTGAGGGGGGTCCCCAGTAGGCGGGAGTGTACGGCTCAGCCCCACGCACAGGAGTGAGCCTTGCCCTCGCCGCAAAACCACCCTCGAGGGCCCCAAGCCTCACCCGGGAGGGCTACCACGTGGAGCCCTATCTCCCCCATCCCCCCAAAGCCCATTCCCCACACACCAAGCGGGAATGGGGCTTTCCACCTTCCACGGGATGCGTGCTCGTGCGGGAAACCTATGCTCATGCTCCCTATTTTCTGGAATTACTCTATCTAGTGCCCCAACCGCTCTGCCACCTCTCTTCCCCCACCGCACCCACCGTTTTTTGGGCGAAGCTCACCCCCCAACCCCCACCACCCCACGGATTTGCGCGTGTTCCGCCCTCCAACCCCCTGTTTTGGGTGCCCTCGAGGCCACCCTCACCCTCCAAAACGGGAGCTTCAGGTTTGGGGCCATAGGAGTCCCGGTACGGAAGAGGAGCGGAACAGAAAGGGGGAAGGCTGAGCTTGTTAGCCCTCCTCCGTCAGGAGGAAGAGGGTGAGCCTATGTCGCCTTCCCCCGTCAGGAGGAAGAGGGTGGGTCCGTCGTAGCCCTTCCCCGTTAGGAGTAAGAGGCTGAGTCCATCTAGCCTTCCCCCGTCAGGCGTGAGCGGGCGGGCTTGTCATCCCTCCCCCGTCAGGAGGAAGAGGGTGAGCTAGTCCTCCCCCGTCAGGCGTGAGGGGGTAAGCTAGTCCTCCCCTGTCAGGAGCAGTACGCCTCCCTGCTCGTCAGCAGGAGCGAGAGGCATGGCTCTCTCCCTTCCTCCCCTTCCTCCACACCTCACCCCCCGTTAGGGGGGCCTCGAGGATGACCCCCGCTGGAAGCCCGGACGCCTACGCTTCCCCGTTAGCCCAAAGGGGCGAGGAGGTATGGAGTCCTCCCCACCAGGTTCAGGAGGGAAGCGTCGCCCTCCTTCTCCCCACCTCTCCTTCCCGGCCTCGAGGCGAGCCCGCTCCTACCCTCCCCCGTTAGCTAGGACGGGGGGCCCTGGTACAAGGAGCGCCTCCTTGGGCAGGACAAGGAGGTTCTTACTTGTCCCCGTCAGGCTAAGTGTCCGTTTATCCCTCTCCCAAAAAGCGATCCCCCGGGACTCTTCCCGGGGGCAAATGTGCGTGGCCTCGAGGGGGGAAAGAGCAAAAATGCTTCCCTACGAGGGGGGTGGGGGCGTCCTTCGCCCAAAAAACGAGGGAGGGGCGCGGTGGAGTTTGATTGCAAAGGTTCCATAGAAGAGAAGAGGGGGATAGATGAGAGAAGGGGTGGTTTTTCTCACCAAGCCCTCACAATGGATTAGGCGGGTGTGATTTTGAATCCCGGGGGTTTTGTCGTGAGAAGCGAGGGTGGGTTTTCTCACCAAGCTCTCAGGGCGGATTGGGTAGGTGCGATTTTGAATCTGGGGGGTTTTGTCGTGAGAAGTGAGGGTGGGTTTTCTCACCAAGCCCTCATGGAAGAGCGTGGTCCCCGGGTGGCAATCCCGGACCCTCCCCTGGTGGCGCATCCCACCTCTCACGCCCCAAGTGTAGTGTTCACACCTGGCGGCTAGCGCTTTTTCTCCACTCCTCCTCCAGGATCCTTTTCCACTCCCACAACTCCGGGAAGAGGTCTTTGCACCCGTAGTACTCCAGGGTTTCCTTGCGTAGCCTTTCCGCATATTCCGCCATTTGCTTGCGGTTGTTGGGAGCGTCGGGCCTCGCCCACCACGCCCCCCACCGGGCTTTCAGATCGTCGTTCCACACCCCCCGCATGTAGCTGGAAAGGAGGTAGAAGTGGGTCTTTCCCACCTGTTTTGATAGCCTCGCCTTGTTCCCCGAAGCCGCCGTCATGGCGATGTCCATGAGCGCCTTCTTGTGCGCATGGGGGACTTCCTCCTTGCGGATGAGGGTGCTACAGAGGCTCATCAGGTCTATATCGGGCTCGGGGGACACCTGAAAGTAGGTGAAGTCCCGGCCGAAGTAGAGGATGTTTCGCCTAGACCAATGCCGGAGTATGGGTCCCAGGAGGAAGTGGATGCGGATGAGCCCCGGGGGCATGAGGGGCCAGCCCGGGATCTCCTCCAGCCCCACCGCCCACCTGCTCAGGTGACCCTCGATGTCCGGGTCTCCAAACAGGTCGTCGAGGATCCCGAAGGGTTTCCCCTCGCCCCCAAACGCGTCGGAGAAGCGGAAGTAGATGCTCAGGTAACCCACGTCGGCCAGGAGGACGATGGTCTTCTTGCGGGTGGGCAAGATCTTCTCACCCCTCCTCTTCCACTCTTCCTCCACCTCCCGCATGAGGTAGACCGCCTCGTGGTCCATGATGGGCTCGTCCACCTCGAGGGTGTCCCGCTCGTGGGTCACGATGACGGCGTGGAGGAAGCTAGCGAAGGGGTGGGATAAGCCCCACAGCACCATTTCCGGTTTGACAAGGATGCTCAGGGGCACCCACTCGTCCAGGGCGGCGAGGATCATGCACAAACCCTTCCGTTCGTTAGATAGGGGGAGGTAAATGGGGTCCATCCTGGGTGAAGTGTAGGGAGGAGGGGGCGCAAGCTTGAAAAAAGGGAGCGACATACAAGATGCCCGCTAAGCCTTCAAGGGAAGGAGGAGCATGGACGAAGAAACGATCGTCCAAATCCAGGTGCGGCAGTACAAGCGACACCGAGCCTACCGCATGGTGTTCAACGGCAAGGAAGTCCTGCGCCGACGGATTGAACGTTTTGGGGGTCCTGAGCGGTGGGAGCCCGTTGTTCACGAGGACCTGAACGTTCAGGGTCTAGCCCGTAGCTACACGGCGAAGGGAGTACTGGATGCAGGCTGGGCTCAGTTTCTGCGGATCCTCGCCTACAAAGCGGCGGAAGCTGGTAGGCGGGTCATCGGGGTAGACCCCAAACACACGAGCCAGGATTGTCCGGTGTGCGGACCCAGGGAGAAGAGACCCCTGTGGGTCAGGGAGTTCACCTGTTCCGGGTGTGGGACACCTCTCCACCGGGACGTGGCCGCCGCACGGAACATCCTGGCCAGGGCCTGGGCTGGGCCTTCGGGGATGGACACGGTTTCAACCGTGACCTGAACCGAGGTCAGGCGAAGCCTATCTTGTAGCCTCGGACTTCAGTCCGAAGAGTCGTCACATCCATATAAGACCCATTCCGCTACCGGCTAAAGCAGGCGGTCCCCTACCTCCAGGGTCGTATAGGGAGGCAAGAAAGAGCTCTCAAGCCAGCACCGGAGCCAAATGCGGCCTTGACGAAACCTCTCCAGGGTGTCCTCCGAAGGCCGGAATAGTGGCTTGGGCTAGAGGCCCGTACTCAGGGCCAGCCCGTACACCCGGAAGCCTAGCTTCTGGTAGAACCAATGCGCTCGCTCCCGATGAAGGGCACTGGACAAGACCAACTTGTACGCTCCCGCACGCCGGGCTTCCTCCATAGCGTGGCGTACCATTTGGGTGCCGATCCCCTGTCCCTGAACTTCTTGGGCCACGGCCACGGACTCCATCACGGCGAAGGACCTGCCTCCATGGCCCAGGTTGGGCAGGATGTAAAAGGTGTAAGTGCCCACCACCCTTCCCTCCTGCACCGCCACGTAGGCTTGCCCCCAGGGACAAGCCGCCAGGTCTCGCCAAGCCTGGAGCAAAGCCTCCACGCTTCCCCCTAGGGGGTCGAGGAGCGTCAGAAGTTCGGCCACTTGGGGTAGGTCTTCCTGGGATAGGGGACGGATCTCAACCACCCCAAACCTCCGCAAACCTGCCCCGAAGCAGGACTGGTTTTCCGCCCACAAACACCCCCACCACGGCGAAGGGCTTCTCCTCTAGCACCACCAGATCCCCCCGTAAACCGGGGAGGAGGGCCCCCCGATCTTTCAGGCCCACTGCCCGGGCCGGAAAGAGGCTGACCAGGGCCACCCCTTTTTCCAAAGGTAGCAGGCCCCTCTCGGCCAGGGCGAAGGCCGCCCGGAGAGCCGAGCCAGGGTGGTAGTCAGTGGCCAGGGCGTGAAGGAAGCCGTGTTGCAGGGCCTCCAGGGCGGAAAGGTTGCCGTTGTGGGAGCCACCCCTCAGGGCGTTGGGGGCTCCCATCACCAACCATAGTCCACTACTCCAGGCAGCCCGAGCGGCAGCGAGGGTGAGGGGGAACTCGCTTATCTCCACGCCCAGCCTAGCCATCAGGGCCACGCGCTCCGGGGTGTCGTCGTCGTGAGAGGCGAGAACCACCCCTCGAGCCCGGGCCTCGCGGACAAGTTCCTCTAGGGCCGCCCAGGCCACCCGGGTGGGGACCAGATCCTGGGCCACCTCCTCCGGAGACCGCCCCAACCAACGGCTCATGTAGGCCACATACGTTTCAAAGTCACGGAATTGCCCCTGGCCAGGGGTGTGATCCATTAGGGAGAGGAGGTGGACGAGGCCCTCTTCCAGCGCTGCCCTCACAGCCCACTCCCCTTGAGGCCGGGAAACTTCGTACCGGACGTGGATCCGCAGGTCTAAGGAGAGGGCCCCCCGAAGGAACCTCAGCCCACGAACGATCTCCAAACTCTTCTCCACAGCCCGTACCCCGGCAGCTCCCTCCCAGAAGGACATTGCTACATAAGCGGTGGTGATCCCGGCGCCCAGCAACCTTGCCTCCCAAGCCTCCAGGGCCATCTCCAAGGGCAGGTAAACCCCTGGGCGGGGCTCCAACTCCCGCTCCAGGGTGTCCCCGTGGAGATCTACCACCCCGGGCACCACCGTAAACCCCTCCAAGGGGAGCCCCCCGGCGACCCTACCCATGCGCACTTCCGCCACCCTACCTTCCTCCAAGCGTAGGGAGGCCTGCGACAAAACGCCCTCGGGGAGCACAACCTTTGCCCCACTAAGCCACATCCGGCACCTCTAACAGGAGGGTCTGGTCCACTAGGCCAGCCACGTCCTCGAGGTGGTGGAAGACCCCCACCATGGTCACCCCCCTTTCCTTCAGATCCCGAAGCCTCGCCGAAACCGCCTTGCGGGCGGCGGGGTCCAGGCTGGCATTGGGCTCGTCCAGAAGAAGGAGGGGCAGGGGCCGGAGGAAGGCCCGGGCTAGGTTCACCTTCTGCCTCTCCCCCCCGGAGAAGGCGGTGGGAAAAGCTTCCAGGAGTTCCCGCCTCAGACCGAGATCTAGGAGGAGCTCGCGTGCCCGCTCCAAGGCCTCGTCCCTGGGTACCCCGGCCCAGAGAAGGGGTTCAGCGGCCACTTCCAACGCTGGGGTGCGGGGCCTAGGGTAAAGGAACTGGCTCACATACCCCACCCACTCCCTCCGCGCCCAAAGCACCTCCCGCTCCTCAGCCCTAGCCAGATCCACGAGGGCCTGCGGCGTGCGCAGATGGATAGCCCCGGCGGTGGGGCGGTAGGTGCGGTAAAGAACCTTGAGGAGGGACGACTTCCCCACCCCATTGGGGCCTTGCAAAAGCAGGAACTCCCCCGCCGCCAGGGTGAAGGAAACTCCTTGGAAGGCCAACACCTCCCGCCCTAGTCGGTGCAGAAAGAACCGCTTTTCCAGATCCACGACTTCCAGCAGCATGCTCTCCCCTACTAAAGGCGGGCCTGAACCAGGTCCTGAGTGTAGGGATGCTGCGGATCCTCTAGCACCTGATCCGCCAAGCCCTCCTCCACCACCTCCCCCTCCAAGAGCACCTGGATCCGGTCCGCCACCGCCCTCACCACCCCCAAGTCGTGGCTCACCAGAACCATGGCCGTGCCCAACTCCCCCTTGAGCCGCCTCAGGGTGTCCAGCAGGCCCGCCTGAACCAGAAGATCCAACCCGGTGGTGGGCTCATCCAGGAGAACTACGAGCGGCTCCTTGGCCAGAGCGCGGGCCACCTGTACCCGCTGCCTCTGCCCCCCGGAAAGGCTCTTGGGTGGATCCTGAACCCGTCCCAGGGGAAACTCCGCCATCTTCAGGGCCTCGAGGGCTCCCGCCGCCGCTTGGGCAAAGACCCGCTCACCCTTAACGAGGAGGGGCTCGGCGGCGTTGGCAAGGGCGGAAAAAGCCATGCGTAGGCCCAGGGCAGCCTCCTGGTAAACCATGGCCAAGTAGGGGCGGATCCGGGCGCGTTCGTAAGGGGAGAGGGTTAGGAGATTCCTTCCCTCCAAGCCCGGGATGTGCAAAAAGTACTCGCCTTCCGCCTCCTCTTCAAGGTAGAGCACCCGCAGGAGGGTGGACTTCCCCGAGCCCGAAGCCCCTACCACCCCCAGTACCTCCCCTGGATAAAGGCGGAGATGGACCCCCTTGAGCACCTCCCGGCTCCCGTAGCGCTTCCTCAGGTTGCGGATCTCCAAAAGCGGCTTCTCAGTCACCATGCCGAGTCTCCACGAAAAGCTCCCCAGTCTCCCTGCCGGCAAGAAGCTTCTCCAAGTAGCCCTGGTCGGATACCTCGTAGACCAAGGTGCCGTCTTCCTGGGGCAGTGCGTTTAGGAAAACGTGATTCACCCCTGAACGCCGGCAATGCCCCCGGATGACCTCAGGCTGGAAGGGCTTGTCGAAGAAGGCGAGGGGTTCCACCTGAGTAAAGGGGGGGACAGCATAAAGCCGCTTCTCCCGGCCCGCCCCCAAAAGGGTGATGTGGCGAGCTTGGTGAAGCTTAGGGATGTCCCACCGGGGAATGGGGCTGGGATCCATGACGTAGCGTCCATGGACCAGAACCGGGTAGGCCGCCCCCTTTTGGGTTCGGCCCAGGAAAGCGTGTTCCTCAAAGATGTCCACCCAAAGGGCGCTGTAGTCCCCAAAAGCGTGAAGCTCCCGCGCCCTTTGATCCGAGGGTTCCACGTAGCGGAGGGGCTCGGGAATAGGGACCTGGAGGACGAGGATCTGCCCCTCCCGAAGACGCTCCTCAGGGATGCGGTGCCGGCTTTGGATGAGGGTGGCCTCGAGGGCGTCCTGGGTGGTCCTTGCCCCGCTCACCGCATGGATGAACCGTCTCAAGTTGGCGGCGTTCATTGAGTCGTCCGCCCCCTGGTCTATCACCTTCACCACATCCAGCGGCCCCACCAAGGAAAGGGTGATCTGGAGGGCCCCCGTGCCCCAACCCCGGGCCACAGGCATCTCCCGGCTGGCGAAGGGCACCTGGTGACCGGGTATGGCCACGGCCTTCAGGAGGCGGCGGCGGATCTCCCGCTTGGCCCACGGATCCAAGAAGGCATAGCTATACTTCCACCGGGGCATCCTCTACCTCCTCTGCCGCCTTAAGGTTGCTCAGAAAGGTGACGTAGTGGGGAAGCTTATAGTGGAGGGCGAAGCCCGAAGCCTCCACCGGGTCGGTGTGGAGTAGAACAAACTCCTCCTGGCGGGCAGGGTGGGAGGAACGATCCATCTCCAGGTCCAGCATGGCCGCCGCAATGGGCCGCACCTCGTTCCATCCCAGGCTCGCTCCGAAGCCCAGGCGGTAGCCCCTTTCCCCCCGATCCACAATCTCGGCGAAGGCCAAGCGCACCCGGCCCACCTCCACCGATCCCCCTCGCACAGGGTGGTGGAGGCGGACGGGAAGATAACCCACCCCCAGCTCTGCCACTGTAGGGTGGCGATGAGCGTTGTACGCCCGCATCCCGCTGTAGGCCAGAGCCAGGAGCCCTCCCGTATCCCCCCGGGCCAAAGCTTGGAGGCGGTGGGCCCGGGGGGCAGGGAAGCGGAGAGGTTGCCGGGTAAGGTCGGGGATGGAACCTTTCCCCTCTCCCAGGGCCTCCTCCAGGAGCCCGCGGCCCCGAAGCCAGCCCGCCACAGAGGGGTAGGTCTTGGGAGCCGGCGCTTCCGCTGGGGTTAAGGTTGCCGAAGCCCGCAGGCCCAACAGGCGGAGGCTGTAATCCAAGGTTGGCCCTAGAACTTGCCCCCCGGGGATCCCCTTGAAGGCGGCAGATATCCGCCGCAGCAGAAGGAGATCCTCCCGCCCGGCCCGAACTGCCTCCCCCAAGCGAGGCAGGGTGGTGCGGTAGGCCCGGAGAAGGAGAACGGCCTCGTATAAATCCCCGCCCGCCTGGGCCAGGGCCTCTGCGGCCAATGCAGGGGCCCAAAGGCCTCCTTCAGCCATGACCCGATCCAAGAGGAAAGGCAGATGCCTTTCCAAAGCCTTGAGGAACCGGTCAGGGGGGCTGGGCACCAGCTCGCGAAAGAGGGCTTCCGCAGCCTGGATGGCCTCTTCCCCACCCCGCACGGTCACGTAGCCCATGGCTGCACCTCCGTGGTTCGGGGCAAACCCACCACACGCCTCCCGTCTGTGAAGAACATGTCCACGCCCAAGGGATAGTCCAGGCTGGCAGCCCGAACCTCCCAAAATCTCGCTGGCAGGGGAAGCCTGAGCTCAGCCTCCCCCGGTATGCCTGGGCCCCGAAGCCGCACCCTTTGGCCGCCCTCCAGGGGAAGCGCCAGAACCAGGGTGGCCCCCCCTTCGGGCTCCAGAGGGGTGCCCCGAGGGAGGCGGGGGAGGAGAGAGAGGAGTTCGAGGCCAAACCCTTCCACAAAGGCAAAGTCGACCTCCTCGGGCCCTAGGGCCCGCCGGGGCGGGGCCTCCGCTAGGGCGTCCAGGAGCCAGTCGGGGCCCAACACCGTCGCCTCTTCGTCCAAAAGGGTTTCCCCGATGAGGCGCAGGGCTTCCCGGGGCCCAGAGGCTGGAAAGGGAAAGGCCCTGCCGGGGTAGCTCAGGGCCAGGAGAAGGCTCCGAAAGGCTTCCTGCGTACGCCTTTCCCTGCCGCGGAATGGCACCATCATAGGGTTTCCACCTCCAGCCGGGTTCGCTCCACCTTTCGCCAAAACTCCTCCTCCCGACGTTCTCTTTCTGACCGTGCCATTTCCGCCAGCGCCATGATGGCCTCTACCTCCAACCCCGCCTGGAGGGCGGCGTCCAGATAGGCCAGGGCACGGGCCCGTTTGGCTTCAAAGCCTAGCGCCGCCCCATACCCCTCCACACCAGCCATGGGAAAGCGGATCCAGGCTTCGTAGACCAGAGCTTCTCCCAGGTAGAAGGCCCCTCCTTCCCTCCCGTCCTCAAAGGGGATAAGGATGAGACCAGGCCCCTCGCGCAGGGGCTGGGCGGGCCCTAGGCCTTGCGCCACCCTTCCAACGAGGTTTGTTAAGACTTTCTCTTCCGCATAGACAAGCTCGCTTAACGCATCCAGCGCTTTCAACAGCACCTCCTCACACCAAGGCCCGACGCAGCCGGGCCGAGATCTTATCGATGACGAAGACAGCCGCCAGAATGAGGAGAATCACTGTGGCGGCGTCCCCAAAGCGGAAAGCCCGCACGGTCTGCACCAGCTCAAAGCCGATGCCCCCCGCCCCCACCAAGCCCAGCACCGTGGCCGAACGGACGTTCACCTCGAAGTGGTAGAGGGTCACAGAGGAAAATATGGGGGCCACCTGGGGCCAGATCCCGTAGGCCACCACCAGAAGGGGGTGGGCCCCTGTGGCCCGCACCGCCTCTACCTGGGCAGGATCCACGGTTTCTATAGATTCGGAAAGAAGCTTGCCCACCACCCCGGAGGTGTGCAGGGCGAGGGCCAGGATCCCCGGCAGGGGACCAAGGCCAATAGCAGCCACGAAGACGAGGGCCAAAACCAGCTCCGGCAGGCCCCGAAGCACGTCCATCACTCCTCGGGCGAAGAGGTAAATAGCCCCACCCGCCACGTTCCTGGCCCCCAGTAGGGCCAAGGGCACGGCCAGGAAGGTAGCGAGAAAGCTTCCCCACAGGGCCATGACCACGGTTTCGAAGAGGGCTGTCAGGAATCGGGGGAGGTGGTCAACACTCGGGGGGAAGAAGCGGAGGGAAAAGGCGACACTTTGGCCGAGACTGCCGAGGAGCTTGCCCGGGCTAATCTCCGCCCATCCCGCCGTGACGGCCAGGGCAAGGAGAACCCCCCCGTAAAGGAGGAGGGCGGTGCGCCGCCTACGCCAAAGCTCCTCCGGCGGGGGGGGGAAGTGCTTAGAGCTGGCACTCCGGACGTTCAAGGGCATCGTCCACCTTGCGGAAAGCGTCGTAGTCCCGGTCGGTTGCCGGGGCGAAACGGCGGAGGCCCCGAGCCTCTAGCCAGGCCTTGCCCATTGGGGTCTCGTGGAACTCGAGAAAAGCGCGTTGTAGGAGGATCTTGAGATCCGCCGGCAGATCCTTGCGGTAAGCCCAAGGGGAGCCCGGGATGGGATCGGACTTCCAGAGAACCTCAAAGTCTTGGAGCCCCCGGATCTGGCCCTTCTGCTCGGCGATGGAGATCCCCGTATCCCAGGTGACCCCAACGGGGATGGTGCCCTGGGCTACCCCGAGGATCACCGCCTCATGGGACCCGGCAAAGGTAACCCGGCGGAAGAACTCGCGGGGTTTGATGCGCGCTTCCAAACAGAAGTAAGCCATGGGCACCTTGTAGCCAGAAGTGCTCTTAGGGTCCACGAAGGCGAAGTCCTTCCCACGGGCATCCTCTAGGGTGCGGATCCCGCTCCCCTTCCTGGCGATGATGAGGGAGTGGTACACCGTACCGGAGCGGAGGCTGTCCTCCTTGGCGAAGGCTTCGATGGGCGCCTTGAGCTTCTTGATGGCATCCACGTAGGATGCCGGCCCGTAGAAGGCCACGTGCACTTGCCCCTGGGCCTGGGCCACCTGGACCGCTGTGTAGTCGTTGGCCAAGAAGAGCCTTACTGGAATGCCGAGGCGCCCCTTGAGGTAATCCAAGAAGGGTTGGTAACGGGAGGCGTAATCGGCAGCGCTCTCCACCGGCACCTCGGCGATCACCAGCTCCTTTGGCCAGCCGGGACGCTGCCCCCAGGCCGTGCCCAGAAGCAAAAGCCCAAAGACCAACAACACTCCTTGCCACTTGATACCGCGATCCATGACTACCTCCTTATGCGCTCAGGTTGGAGGAGGACTCCTCCACCTCGAGGCCCTCGTCAAAGTAGAGCTCGGCCTCCCGCTCGGGGGTAAGGAGGGCGGGAGGGCCATCAAAGTAGACCTGTCCGTTCTTGAAAGCCACCACCCGATCGGCATATGCCCTAACCACATCGAGGTGGTGGAGGGTGAGCAGGAGGGGGATATCGCGTTCTCGCACCAATTCCAAGAGAAGGGCCAACACGTCCTTGGCGTTCTTAGGATCCAGGGCAGAGATAGGTTCATCCGCCAGGAGGAGGTAGGGCTCCTGGGCCAGGGCTCGGGCAATCCCCACCCTCTGCTGCTGACCCCCTGAGAGGGCGTCTGCCCGTTTCCAGGCGTGCTCGGTGAGGTTTACCCGGGCTAAGAGCTCCCATGCCAGCTCCAGATCCCGCTTGCCGAAGCTGCGAAGGAGAGCCCGCAAGGGGCTCAAGTGGGGTATCCGCCCAAGCAGGACGTTCTCTAAGGCATTGAGGCGGCCCACCAGTTGGAATTGCTGGAAGACCATCCCAATGGCCCTCTGGGCCTTCCTTAACGCCTCGCCGCTTTTATAGCTAAGCGGCTTACCGTCCAAAACTACCTCACCCTTAGCGGGCGTGACCAAGCCTTTCAACGTCCGGATGAAGGTGCTCTTCCCTGAACCCGAGGGACCTATCAGGGCCACCACCCGAGCGTTGTCCCCGAAGAGATCCAGATCCAGCCCCTTGAGAACCATCTGGTCGCCAAACCGCACCCAGAGACCCCGCACACCAACGTGCATTCCTACCTCCGGTGAAAATAGTAGTTGGCCGGTGTCAGGGGCCCGTCAGGTGAACTGCTCCGCCAGAAAGGGGAAAGGGGTTTTCACCCCCCCTATACACTCCCCGCCCAACGGATACCGTGACCAGCACCCTCGTGAGGAGGCCGGTCGGCATGATTTCGGCGCCAGGCGTTCCCTCCTGGGTGGAACGGGGAAAGGACCAGGTATGAAGCCCTGCGGCACCGGCGGCGCGTCCAGGGACGCCTCGGCGGAAGGTGCATCGGTTGGCGGGGAATGCGATACTGACCGAGCTAAGAAACACCTCACCCCCACAGAAAGCGAATGAGATTGAAGAAAGGAAACGAGGGATGAGGTGAAAACTTCTGTGCTAGCGGTGAACTGGAGGAGCCATGGCGGTGAAGGAAGAGGTTTTGCTCCTCCTGGAAAGGATGCCCGAGGCGCTCCAGAAAGAGGTGGCGGACTTCGCCCGCTTCCTCTTAGAGAAAAAGCTCGGGGAAGAACGCTCGTGGGAAACCCTTAGCCTCATCCAAGCGGTAAGGGACCTGCCGGAGGAAGACTACACCGAGGCCGACCTTAAGGAGCGCTGGTGAGCCCCGGAGCCCTCGCCCTGCTCCGCTTCCCCCACACCGACCTTTCCCTCGGCAAACCCAGGCCCGTCCTGCTCCTTACCCCTACCCCTGGCCCTTACCCCGATTGGCTGGTGGCCATGGTGTCCAGCCAACTGGACCAGGCGGTCCCCGGGCTGGACGAAACCCTCCTAGAAACCGACCCAGACTTCCCAGAAACCAGCCTGAAGCGGGCCAGCGTGGTGCGCCTAAGCCGGCTGGCCGTGGTGGACAAGAGCCTGCTATTGGGCAAGCTGGGCGCCATAAGCCCCGAGCGCCTTCGCCGCATCCAGGCGCGGCTGTGCCAATGGATCTCCGGCCTCCCCTGACATCCTACCCGCGCTACCCTAAAGGCAATGACCACGGAGGAGCGGCTCTACAAGCTGGAGGGGATCTTGGAAAGGGTCATGGCCACCCTCCCCGACCGGATAGGCCGAGGTCAACACCGCCCTCAACCGCCTCATGCTCTACTTCACCACCCTGGCCGCCGCCCTCGCCCTCCTCACCCTCCTCCGCTAGCCCTCAGAAGCAAAGGCCCGCAAGGCGGGGAGGTGTTTCCCTGGCGAAGAGGCCCTTCACCACCCCCTGGCCCAAGGCCAGGCCCAACGCCACCAACGCCCAAGCCCACAAGCGCGCGGCACACCCCTTTCCACCCTTTGGCCCCTTCACCCTACACGGTGCGCTTTTCCCCCGCAAAGCAACTGGAGCCCGTCAAGGGATCCTTCCGCGGGCTACACCCCGCTGCGAAAAAGAACCACACCCGTGGACTGCGTCGACCGGTACAGGGCCCTTCCCAGCGTCGAAGGGGGCGTCTACCCTGCCCAGCGCTGGGTTGCGATAAGAACCTCCCCCAGGCTTTTTCCCTTGAGACGGGGTTTGTCCTTGACCCCGCACTGCCGCCCCCGGTTAGATCTAGCCGCGGCGCCGCTAGCTACAGCGGAGGCGGGCTAAAGCCGAACTCGCGGGCCGCTTCGCGGATCTCCCGCAAAAGGCGCCCTATCCGCTCCTCCTCCTCGAGCGTGGCGGGGCGAACCCGTCCGAGGAGGGTGTACAGCGCCCCGAGCTCGGCCACCTCGCCCTGCCAATCCAGGTCGTCCCAGTCGTCCGGGTTGCGCAGGGCGTCACGGATGAGGGCCCAGCGGCTCTCGGCCCGCTCTAGGAGCCGAGCTGCGGGTTCTTCCTGAGCCAGACGCGATTGGGCCATAGGGTAATCGCCTCCAAGGAGGAAGCGAGGTATCCCGCCACTAGTGTACCGCGCGTGAGGTCGTAGACCACCTCGAGCCAGGGAGCAGCTTCCGGCTCCAAGTCCTCCCTCGCCACCTCGCTTGGGGCTATGACCAGCGCCACCGGACCCTGGGGTGGAGCGTGAACCACCACGGCGGCCTCCGGGTGAAGAGCTGCCCGGCGCAAAATCTCTAGGAACCGCCCAGGGGTTAGGTCGGGGCGGAACTGGCGGCCAATTAGGGTGTGCCGGACGAGCTTCTATACTCCCCGTTCTGAAGAACGGGGCTGCAAGCTAGGCTTCGCCTGACCTCGCTTCAGGTCGTGGCCGAAACCACGTCCTTCCCCGTAACATAGCTTCTCCCCACCCCTTTTTCTCTAAGCGTTCAGCTTGTCCTCCGCCAGAACGGGGAAGCCCAGCACCTCGTAGTCGTCGTTCTCGTACAGCAGGGCTACGTAGACCAGCTTGGGCAGGAGTTCCAGGGTCAGGAGGTCCTGGTAGACGTCAGGGGGAAGGCGGCGCTTGACCTCCTCCCACAGGGACCGTTGCGTTTGGGGGGAAATCGGGGGAAGGCAGGAGAACCGCCACCTGGGCTTGCCTAGTAAATCGAAATCGCCTTGTACCCCGGCGGGGGAGGGAGAAGGGAAAGGAGAACTCTTAGTGCATAGACCGCAAGCTCCAAAAGCGCCCACACCCTCGCCGTCTTGGGCTCGCGCTCAAGGAGATACCCACCCCCTAGCCGCGTCTTCCTCCCCCCCCAAACACCCCCTCCACCACCCCACGAAACTGGTACACCCTAGTTTGGTCCTTGCTCCGGTAGCTCAGGCCGGTGGTGTCCATGAGGCAAAAGGGAGGTCAGGGTCTTGGGGCGGGAGGTGGGCCTCCACCTCCTGGGCCAGGCGGTGGAGGAGGTCCTCCAGGAGGCTCGGGTCTAGGTGGTGGAGGGCGTAGCGGGCGAGGGATGGAGGGGAGGGGAAGGGTTCCTCCATATCAAGTCATGGAGGAGGGCGAGGTAGAGGGCGTGGGCGTAGCGCCAGGGTCTGCCCCTTCGGCCCTTGGGGGTGGGAGGGGCGACCTCCTGGGCCAGGCGAAGGCAGTGGGTGAGGACCTCCTTGGGGCTTGGCTCTCGTCGGGGAAAGCCGCGCTTGCCCAGGGCTCTAGGATGAATGACTCGGAGTGGAGTTTGCAAGGCAAGCCCATATACTGGCCCCGTGCACTTTCAGGTGCCCCGAGCCAAGCTCACCGAGTACCTCCTCAACCCCAAGCACCCGGCGGGAGGAAGCAAGGCCCGCTTCTTCGCCAGCCTGGGCTTTACCCCCGAGCGTCCCGAGGCCCTAGAGGCGGCCCTCCTGCGCCACGAGGAGGTGGAGCGCCGGCCCGGTTTCCAGGGCCAAGGGGTGCTGGTGGTCCTGAGAGGGCTTCTACGGGGCCCCAAGCGGGAGGCGTGCGTGCAGAGCGTCTGGTATCTTGAGGAGGAAAGGGAAGCGGCGCGACTGGTGACGGCGTACCCTTGGAAGGGGAAGGGATGCGGGAGCACGACTTGGTGGTCTTAAAGCGGGACAAGGAGGCGTGGGGCCTCGAGGCGGGGGACGTAGGGACCATCGTCCTGGTCTACCCGGAAGGCGGGTACTTGGTGGAGTTCGTGGACCACGAGGGGAATACCCTAGCCCTCCTGGACCTTTCCGAGGAGGAGGTGGCTCCCCTTAAGGGCCCCGCCCTTCTCCGGGCTAAGAGCGCCTGAAGCCTGTCCTTGGGCCGACCCCCCAGCCTTGGGGGTCTTTGCGGACGATGTTTTGCGGACCCCGTAGGTAACGAAACCACGTAACCCCGCAGCACCGCCACCGCCCAAGCCCCTACCCTCGGCACCTGACACCCGTCCTCCCGGAAAAGCGCATCCCGCACCCAGAAGGAACCGTTCTCTATCCCCACCCCCCAACCAGCAACTCCCTCCTCGCCTTGGGCACACCTCCCGCTCCAGCCACACCGCCTGTCGGTACCCGGGAAAGGCCAGAAGCGCCTCGGGCAGATAGGGAGAAGCCCAGACCCAATAGGTCCACACCTCCCCGTCCCGTTCCACCCTCCCCTCCGCCTGGGCCTGGGCCAGGGCGGTCCGCAGGTGCAGGGCCAGGACCTCCACAAGCCTGACCTGGGGGCCCCTCCCCTTGCGCTTCCCCTTAGCCCCTTCCCGTCCACCCCCAGGACCTCCCCTATCCCTGCCTTGGGGAAGACCACCAGGGGAGCCTCCTGGGTCCTGTAGGGGTCTAGGCGGTGGAGAAGAAGGGTGAGGATGGGGGTGCGGAACTTGGGCCAACGCCTCGCCTAGGGTCATGGGGCGATGTCTACTCCAAAGGGGGTATAACGGCCAAGTCTGGGTGTTGAAAGGGATGAAGACGGGGATGGAAGATGGATATTAGGCGAAGGGAAGACGAAAACAGCGAAGGTGCGCGCGTTCTGGAGCTTGGGGCCTATGCCCCCAAGATACGGGCTCTACTTGCAGATTTTCCTTCCCCCTCCCCCGCCGGGGCGCAAGGTGATTTACCAGGCAAGCTCATTCTGGTGTTACGAACTCTACTAGTGGAACAAACTCACATTGTGGTACGCTAAAGGCATGGACCACCCGACTCCTGGGGCGTATACCACCCACCTGGGGGCTAAGGGGCGCCTCGTCCTGCCCAAAGAGGTGCGTAAGGCCCTGGGCCTGAAGGAAGGGGACCGGATCCTCCTCCGGGTGCGCGAGGACGGAACCCTGGAGCTCCTACCCGCTCGCCAGGTGGCCCGGAGGGCCCGGGGCAGGTTCGCCCACCTCCTCCAGGGTCAGAGCCTCGTGGAGGAGCTTCTGGCGGAGCGCCGGGAAGAGGCCCGACGGGAGGAAGGATGAGGGTGGTGCTGGACGCCTCCGCCCTCCTGGCCCTACTCGGGGACGAGCCCGGGGCCGAGCGGGTGGAGGAGGCCCTGGAGGAAGGGGCGTACCTGAGCGCCGTGAACTTGGCCGAGGTCCTCTCCAAGCTGGCCGAGCGCGGGGTGGATCCCGTTTCCGCCCGGGCGGAGATGGAGCGGGAAGGGCTTTTGGGGGCTTTGGTGGAGGTGGTCCCCTTTGGGGAGGAGGACGCCCTGGAAGTGGCCCGTTTGAGGCCCTTGACCCGTTTCGCGGGGCTTTCCTTTGGCGACCGGGCCTGCTTGGCCTTGGCAAGGCGGCTAGGGCTTTGTGCCCTCACCGCGGACCGCTCATGGGCGGAGCTCGACCTAGGCGTGCGTGTGGAAGTGCTCCGCTCGTGAGGACTTCCTCGGACCTCGGGCTCGAGTCTGAGGTGCCTCTACCCGGCTTCTGAAAGCGCTAGCCCGCGCTGAGTACGCAGACGGGCAACGTCCCTAGAGGGCGCAGTGCCAAAGAAGTGGCGGTACTCCCGCACAAACTGGGAGGGACTGGCGTAACCCACCTCACGGGCCACCTGGGCCACGGCTAGGCCTTCCAGGAGAAGCTTTCTGGCTTCCTGGAGACGCAAGGCTTTCTGGTACTGCAGCGGGGTAAGGGAGGTCAGGCGTTTGAAGTGGTGATAAAAAGCGCTCTTGCCCAAGTGGGTGAGCCGGACTAAAACTCCCACATCCAAGGGCTCGCGGAAGTGGGCTCGAATGTGATCTATAGCCCGGGCAATGCGGCGTAGGTGGGGGTCCAATAGGCTGAGCTGGGCCAGAATGGGGTTTGCCTGGAGGAGGCGGAGGAGCATCTCCTGCCGATAGAGGGGGGCAAGGAGCTTTTGGTCCTTGGGGTCTCCCAGCGCTTTCAAGAAGCGTGAGGCAGCCTCCAACAACTCAGAAGAGGTGGTCCCGGCAAAAACCGGGCGGGCCTCTCCAGGTAGGAGCCCCTCGGGGTAGACCTTGGCCGCAAGCTCCGCCAGCTCCACCGGGTCCAAAACGAGCTTTAGACACAGGAAGGGGCGCTCGGGGGACGCCTCGAGGACCTGGGCCCTGAGAGGCAGGTCCAACGTGGTGATGAGCACGCGAGCGGGATCGTAGCGCACCACCTCCCGCCCATAAAAGACCGCCTTGGCTCCTTGAGCCACCAGACAGACCGCGGGCTCGTACAGCGCTGGCCGGACCTCGGACTCGCGCTTGGAATTCCGGTACACGTAGGCCCCAGGAACGGGCAGGGGAAAACTGCCATCCTCCGGCGCATAGCGGAGGAGCCGTTCCGCTAAGCCACCTAATAAGCCGTTGAACTCAGCGCCTTGGCGATGCGCCATAACCCCATCTTAAACGTCCTGGTCACGCCTGGAAAATTAGGCATGCACCCCGGAGGATTAGGCAACATCCCTGAGCGGAGAAGCGCCATCCTGAAACAGGAGGGTTAGGCATGCGGGCCACAATAATGTACGGACCCCAGAAGGTGCGGCTGGAGCGAGTACCCGACCCGGTAATCGCGGAGCCTACGGATGCCATTGTCCGAGTTTTGGTCTCCTGCATTTGCGGCTCGGACCTTTGGCCCTACCGAGGGTTTGACCCCATCCCCGAGGGCGGGCGACCCATGGGACACGAGGCCGTGGGTGTGGTGGAGGAGGTTGGCTCCGAAGTGCATACCCTCAAGCCTGGGGATGTGGTGCTCGTGCCCTTTGCCATTTCCGACGGGACGTGCGAATTTTGCCGAGAAGGGTTGACCACCGCTTGTGCGCATGTGCACTTCTTCGGTGCACCGGAAATAGGCGGGGCCCAAGCGGAAGCGCTGCGCGTGCCCTTCGCCGAGGGGACCCTCTACAAGGTCCCGGTGAAGGAGAAGGACCGGGCCCTCCTCCCCCACCTCCTCACCCTCACGGATGTGATGGGCACCGGTCATCACGCCGCGGTGACCGCTCGGGTTGGCCCCGGCAAGGTGGTGGCGGTGATCGGCGACGGCGCGGTAGGGCTTTGTGGTGTGCTGGCGGCGCGGCGCTTGGGTGCAGAGCGGATCATCCTGCTTGGGCACCACCCAGACCGCCTGGAGCTGGGTAGGGAGTTTGGCGCTACCGATTTGGTGACGGAGCGAGGGGAGGCAGCCATAGAACGGGTCTTGGCCCTCACGGGTGGCCACGGGGTCCATTCCGTGCTGGAGTGCGTGGGCACCGAGGAAGCGGTGGAACTGGCCGTGCGGATCGCCCGGCCGGGTGGGGCCATCGGACGCGTGGGCGTGCCGCACCATGCGGGCGTTCCCGCCAGCGCCACCTTTTTCAAAAACCTCTTGGTAGCTGGCGGACCAGCACCCACCCGGGCCTACATGCCGGAACTTTTGCCCGACGTGCTGGAGGGCCGGATGGAGCCAGGCCGGGTGTTTGACCTGAGGCTGCCCTTAGATCAGGTAGCCGAGGGTTACCGGGCCATGGATGAGCGCCGGGCCATCAAGGTTCTCCTAGAACCCTAGAAGGAGAAGGAGGCGAGGTGCAAGGAGTAGTCCTGAACAACGGCGTGGCGATGCCCCTCCTAGGCTTCGGGACCTTCCAAATAACAGACCTGGAGGCCTGCGAGCGAGCGGTAGCCCACGTGCGACACTGGGGCCTATCCGAAGCGGGACCAGAAACGCTTCGTCGAGCCCATGCGGTTTGTCCGGTGACCGCGGTGCAGTACGAGTACTCCCTTTGGTGGCGCAAGCCGGAGCAGGAAATCCTCCCCATCTGCGAGGAACTGGGCATCGGTTTCGTCCCCTACAGCCCCTTGGGCAAAGGCTTTCTGACCGGAGCGATTGACGACAACACCTCTTTTGCCCCCTCTGACCTCAGGGGGCGAATTCCTCGCTTTAGCCCAGAGGCCCGCCGCGTCAATAAGGCGCTGGTGAACCTGCTGCTCGATCGTTCTAAGCGGAAGGGGGCCACCCCGGCACGAATTGCCCTCGCGTGGTTGCTGGCGCAGAAGCCCTGGATTGTGCCCATTCCGGGGACAACCAAACTTCACCGTCTTCAAGAAAACCTTGGAGCAGTGGGCCTGGAGCTCTTCCCTGAGGATTTGCAAGGTTTGGAGGCCTCCGCCCAAGTCGTGGGCGAGCGGTACCCCGAGGAGTTGGAGCGCATGAGCTACGTAGAGGCCCCACCACAGCGCTGAACTTACCTGGAGGAGGTATGCATGAAAGGCGGGAAAGCCAACGTCGCAGAAGCTGGCCATTGGACAAAGGAAGAACTTACCCGCATCGCTCAAGCCGATGACCTGCACGTCTCCCCTTTCCGGGAAGATGGCCTTACCTACGGCACCCCCACCTGGGTCTGGTGCGTGGTGGTGGGGGAGGCTCTTTACGCCCGAGCGTACCACGGCGAAGGCTCGAGCTGGTACCAGGCCGCCCTCAAGCAAAGGGCCGGGCGGGTGCGGGTAGCCGGGATGGTGCGCGAGGCGGTTTTTTTACCGGTGCCCCAGGAAGACCCTGTGCAGGAGGCCATTGATGCCGCCTACCGGGAGAAGTACCGGGGAAGCCCCTACCTCGAGGCTATGCTTAGCCCCAGGGCCCGCGCAGCCACCGTACGCATCTTGCCCCGGGAGGAGGAATAGCCCATGAGCCGGAGAATACCTATGAGCCTGACCCTTCTTGCCTTGGCCTTGGCCCTGGCCTTGGCCCAGACCCCGCCCCGCGAAGATGCCGTGAGGGTCCGCTTCCTCACCGCAAAAGGGGGAGAGGTGGTGGTCCGATTGGCGCAAAACCCCACTGCCCAGGGCTTCCTCGCGCTCTTACCCTTAACCCTGGAATTTCGCGACTTTAACCGCATGGAGAAGATCGCTTATCTGCCCAGGAGGCTTCCCACCCAAGGCTCCCCGAGCCACACTCCCAAGAACGGGGACCTTATCTACTTCGTCCCCTGGGGAAACATCGGCTTCTTTTACGACGTTGCCCGGCGGGACCCAAGCTTTGACGACCGCCTCATCCTCATCGGCCGGGTAGAGCGCGGCTTTGAGCTGCTTTCCGACTTAGAGGTGGGGCCCGTGCGGGTAGAGCGAGTACGCTAAGGAGGAGGTAAGGATGATTCGGGTCTACCCAAGGAGCACCCATCCCAAGGTTCCGGGCAACCCCGCCTACTTTACTGGTCAGGTGGAGGTAGAGACCCTCAACGAAGCCCCGCCCCCAGCCAGGGTCCGGGTGGCCCGGGTGTGTTTTGCCCCTGGGGCCCGCACCCACTGGCACACCCACCCCCTGGGACAAACCCTCATCGTCCTGGAGGGGGTGGGCTGGGTACAGGAGGAGGGCCGACCCAAGGAGACCATCCGGGAAGGGGACGTGGTCTGGATCCCCCCGGAGGTCAAGCACTGGCACGGGGCCACCGCCCAAAGCCCCATGGTCCACTTGGCCATCCAGGAAGCCTTGGACGGCCAGACGGCGGAGTGGCTCGAGCCAGTAAGCGAGGAGCAGTACTTGGCTGACCCCTGATTCCAAGAAGACTGAGTTGACCAGGCCAAGCTACACCTATCAGCCATGCCACCCCTACCAGCGACGCCGAGGCCCTGGAAGCCTTGTTTCCCGATACCAAGAAATGGTGAGCAAGTAAACGATCTCTTTGAGAACAACGGTGGGAAGCTCTTTCTGTTACCGGGCTCAAGGCTACCCCAAGATACCCCAGGTCAGCAGATATATACTTAGCCCGCCCTCACCACCCCATGGGCCCCCTCCGGCCGGGCCAACCGGTAGGGGTACCCCTGGCGTTCCAGCTCGGCCAGGAAGGCCTCCGGCGCCCCGGTATCGGTGATGAGCAGGCCGATCTGGCCTAGGCCGGCAAAGCTGGCCGAGGTGGCCCGGCCCAGCTTGCTGGAGTCCACCAGGGCAAAGGCGGTGTCGGCGGCCCTCGGCATGGCCTGCTTGGTCTCGGCCTCGTAGGGGTTGGGTGGTGTAGCCCCTCCGCAGCGAGACCCCGGTGGCGCACATGAAGGCTTTGTCGGCGTGGTAGACCTCGAGCGTCCGCACCGCCGCCGGGCCAATCAGGGCCATGCTGTGGTGGCGCACCTGGCCGCCGGTGAGCAACAGCTCAAAACGGGTATCCACCAGCTCGCTGGCGATGGGCACCGAGTTGGTGATGATGTACAGCGAGCGGAAGTGCCGCTTCATCAGCCGCACCAGGGTCAGGGGGTCGTGTAAGGATTTATGTGTAAGGGTCCGTGTTTAATAGGGGGGCACACCTTAGCACGAGGAGGTGCCCCGTGGACCAGGATACCTTGCGAATCTTGCTGAGGGAAGCGGTGCGGGAGACG